>JABHYW010000064.1 GCA_018656655.1 Candidatus Komeilibacteria bacterium
AATCAACCCCCTAAATCCCCCTTGTCAGGGGGACTTTTTGTTAGTATTCTCCTCCCCTGACAAGGGGAGGTCGGGAGGGGTTGGTTATTCTTTATTTAACTGAGATTTAATTTTACTCTTAGCCATACTAGTGGCTACCATGTTGAGCCAATCTGCATTTGGACCTTTTCTATTTTTATCAGTGATTATTTCTATTACATCACCAGACTTTAATCTGGTATCTAATGAGGTCATTTGATGATTTATCTTTGCACCTACACATTGATTGCCGATATCCGTGTGGATGTAATAAGCAAAATCTAAAGTAGTAGCATTGGCTGGTAGTTCCACCACATCACCTTTAGGTGTGAAGACAAATATTTGATCAAGAAATAAATCATTTTTGATATGTTTTATAAATTCAGTATTGTCAGTAATAGTTTTTTGTATTTCTATTAAATGTTCTAACCACTTAGGATGTTTTTTTCTTTTGCCCAGTACTCCTATTTCTTTATACCTACTGTGAGCAGCAATACCATATTCAGCTTCTTCATCCATAGCTATAGTACGAATTTGAATTTCAACTATTTTACTAAAGTCAGTAAAAACAGAAGTGTGTAATGACTTATAGCCATTCGGTTTAGCTTGAGCAATATAATCTTTAACGCGTCCTTTTAGTGGGGTCCATTTTTTATGAAGTACTCCCATGACACTATAGCAATCTGCTACATCATCTACAATAATTCTTAACGCTATTAGATCATAAATTTTATTTATATCTTTTCCTTTACGTAATAGTTTTTGATAAATACTATATATACTTTTTATACGGGTACGAATTTGATTAAACTCAATATTATTTTTAGCTAATTCTTTTTGAACTAATTTGTTAATTTTAGTTATATATTTAGTTTCAGATTTTAATCTATCGGCTACCAAATTCATTGTCCATTTATATTCTTCAGGATAGACATAAGGAAAGGCTAGGTCTTCTAATTCAGTTTTTATTTTAAACATTCCCAAGCGATTGGCTAGAGGAGCATAGATTTCTAATGTCTCTTGAGCAATACGAAGTCTTTTTTCGGGCCTAACACCTTCCAGGGTTTCCATATTGTGCATTCTGTCAGCCAGTTTGATAATAATTACTCTTAGATCTTGGCTCATAGCTAAGAACATCTTTCTTAGATTTTCAGCATATCTTTCTAAGCCTCTATACTTTAGTGTACCTAATTTTGTAACACCTTTTACTAAGTAGTGTATTTCTTTGCCAAAATTATTTTTTAAATCCTCAAAAGTAAAGTCAGTATCTTCTGGTACATCGTGTAAGAGTCCCGCAGCTATAGATGGTATATCCATTTTCATCTGAGCTAAATTATATGCTGTAGCTATGGCATGATAAATATAGTCTTCGCCAGTTCTTCTTTTTTGACCTTTATGAGCTTCTGAAGCAAAATGAAAAGCCTTGATAACTATTTTGATGTCATCTTCGCGATAGTTCAAGGTTAATACCTTTTTTAAATCCTCAAAAGTTTTCATAGTTTTATAGGAATGTACTATTTATAGTAATAGTTAGCTAATAAAATAGCAAGAGCCTATCAAAAAACCCCGCCAGAAGCGAGGTTTTTTTATTTTATTCATCAGTTTGTTTAGATGGAGCTATTTTTTTAGTATAATCACAGTCTTCACACTTAACTGTAGATTTGTTTGCTTGATAAAGCAACTTTTTACAGTCAGGGCAGTTTTTGCCAGTCGGTTTGCCCCATAAGAGATGTTCACATTTTGG
This sequence comes from Candidatus Komeilibacteria bacterium, assembly GCA_018656655.1. Taxonomy (GTDB): domain Bacteria; phylum Patescibacteriota; class Patescibacteriia; order UBA1558; family GWA2-36-10; genus XYD1-37-29. The sequence goes on from JABHYW010000064.1 coordinate 1,763, forward strand.
ATATTGGTTACAGCCATAAAATATTTTACCTCTCTTACTACGCTTGGTAACCATTTCACCATCTTTACATAGACCACATTTTACACCAGTGCCTTGATCTTTGCTTTTAGTGGTTTTACATTTTGGATAATCACTACAAGCAATGAATTTTCCAAAGCGTCCAGTCTTAGCGACCATATCTTTGCCACAAGTTGGACAAGGTTCATCAATTTTTTCTACTTCTTCTGGCTTACCATCATCACCAATTGGTTTGGTGTTTTTACATTCTGGATAATTTGTACAAGCTAGGAATTTTCCAAAACGACCTAGTTTGATTACCATATCGTTTTTACACTTGTCACATTTTTCATCAGTGGCAGTTTCGGTAATTTTCTTTTTGTCTAATTCTTCTTCTTTTTTCATTAGATTTTTTTCAAAGGGTTTATAAAAATCACTTATAATAGGTTGCCATTCTTTTTTACCTTCAGCTATTTTATCCAGGTCATCTTCCATTTGCGCAGTAAAATCATAAGATACTATATCATGGAAATGTTCCATCAATAATTTATTTACAATTTCTCCAATTTCAGTTGGAGCTAGGCGTTTTTCTTCTTTAGTTACATATTGTCTAGTAATAATAGTAGAGATAGTTGGGGCATAAGTAGATGGACGGCCAATTCCTAAGGCTTCCATAGCTTTTACTAGGCCAGCTTCTGAATATCTAGCTGGAGGAGTAGTGAAATGTTGTAAGGCCTCTAAAGTGTCTAGATTTAGTATATCGCCTTCAGCTATAGCTGGTAGTTCATTTTCTTCGCTATTATTTTTGTAGATTGCTTTCCAACCAGCAAATTTAGTAACAGTACCAACCGCTTTTAGAGTCCAATCAGTGCCTTTAGAATCAATAGCTACAGAAGTAGTTTCAGTTACAGCTTCAGTCATTTGAGAAGCCACGGCTCTTTGCCAAATTAAAGTATAAATTTTTAATTGCTTTGGATCTAGATATTCTTTGACTGATTCAGGATCGTTTATTACTTCTGTTGGTCTAATAGCTTCATGGGCCTCTTGAGTGAATTTAGCTTTCTTTTTGAAAACACGCCCACCTTCAAACATATATTCTTTACCAAGTTTGTTAGTGACATATTCATCAGTGGCCTGTTTAAAGCTGTCAGACAAATTGAAAGAGTCAGTTCTCATATAAGTAATCAAACCATGACTACCTTTTGAGCCTAATTTAATACCTTCATATAATTGTTGAGCCAGCATCATAATTTGTTTGGCACTATAACCAAAACGTCTATGAGCATCTTGTTGTAGAGTAGAGGTGGTAAATGGAGCTAGAGGAGCTTTTTTGTGCTCAGTAGCTTTAACATTAGTTACCACTAATTTATTAGCTTTAATATCTTTTTGAGCTTGTTTAGCTTTCTTTTCATCAATATCAAACTTTTTTAAAACTTTATCTGATTCTTTATGAAGAGCAATATCAAATTTAGGAGAATCATCTTTACTAGCTTCTCCTGCTACGGTCCAATACTCTTCAGCTTTAAATTTTCTTCTTTCTTCTTCACGTTCTACTATTAATCTAACAGCTACAGATTGTACACGTCCAGCAGATAAGCCGCGAGTTACTTTTTTCCATAGTAATGGAGAGAGTTTATAGCCTACTAATCTATCAAGTATACGACGGGCTTCTTGAGCATGGAAAAGGTTGATATTCAAATCTCTTGGATTCTCCAGCGCTTCCATTATAGCCTTTTTAGTAATTTCATGAAAAACAATTCTTTTTTGTTTCTTTTTATCTACATTTAATAGTTTTTCCAAATGCCAAGAAATAGCTTCTCCTTCGCGATCTTCATCACTTGCGAAATAGACCATCTCAGCATCTTTGGCTAATTTTTTAAGTTTGGCTACTTGTTTTTTTGCTTTAACAGGCACCTCATAAGTAGGCTCAAAGTTATTTTCAGTATCAACACCTAATTTACTTTTTGGTAAATCTCTAACATGACCATAAGAAGATTCCACGATATAATCTTTTCCGAGGAAGCCTTTAATAGTTTTGGCTTTGGTAGGGGACTCAACGATGACTAATTTAGACATAAAATTTACCCTGTTAAATAAAATTTAAGTTTGCTTAAATTTTAAATTTAATTAATTAACAATTATTACACTATTCTACTAAAATTATAATATATATATGTACCCCGAGAGTGTATTTTACATTAAATTTATTTAACGGGGTGAATTTTAATTTTTCACAATAACTTGGACTATAAAAGAATAGTTATTTTTTGTCAACCTGTAGGTTTTTTAGTATATATTTTTCAGGGACCCATCTCTTCCTTAATTCACCTGCTAAAAAGAAAGATCCTGTTACTAATATTAGGTCATTTAAGCTAGCCTTTTTAAGGGCAGATTCTAAAGCTTGATAGGGGTCATTATGGACAGAAATTGGTATTTTAGGTTTTATTTTTTTACTAACTTGATATAGTTTTTTTAGATCGGCAGATTTACGAACATTAATTATAAATCTTGTGATATATAGATTATTAGTAATAGCTAATAATTTTTTAAGGCTAACATTAAGGTCTTTATTTTCCGCAAAAGCCAAAACTAAGTGCAATTTTTTATATTTTTGAGTACTTACAAAAGCAATCAAGTTATCAAGCTTGTCTTTGTTGTGAGCGCCATCTAGTATAACCAGAGGTTTTTTAGAAATGATTTCTTGTCGGCAGATTAATCCAAAGTCATTAATTATTTTTTGTGTATTGCTTGATTTGATTTTTAATACATCTAAAATATTTAAAGCTAGATTAAGATTGTCTTGTTGTTTGCTAGTAGAAAAATAATTATTAGCTTTATAGTTTTTTACTAGATTTTGATTTTGTATAAACCAAGCTTGTTTTTTCTTACAAGTATTTTTAAATAAAGTTAACAATTTTGTATTTTTTTCTGTACTTAGGAAAATACTATTCTTTTTTATAATGCCAGCTTTATTTTTAGCAATAGCTGTTTTAGTTTTTCCTAAGATATGAGTATGATCTAGACCGATATTTGTAATAGCAGTTAATTTTGGTTTTGCTATGACATTAGTAGCATCATGTAAACCACCAAGACCAGCCTCTAGAATTACCCAATCACAAGCTTGTTGTTTAAAATACAACAGAGCTATTACTAGCCATACTTCAAAATATGATATAGGATCAGAAAATTTTAAAGTATATTTATCTAACGCAGGTTTAATTTGTTTGGTTAAAATATTATGTAGTTCAGCGGGAGATATTAATTTATTATTGATACTTATTCTTTCAATGCTAGTAGTAGCAAAAGGAGAAGTAAAACTTCCTACCTTTAGATTTGCATCACTTATTAAACTTTCTAATATTTTAACAGTACTTCCTTTACCGCTGGTACCAGCAATATGAATAAACTTTAAATTAGCCTGTGGCTTATCTACTAAAGTTAAAAATCTTTTTATACGTTCTATAAAAATTTGTTTATCTTTAGGGCCTAGCATGTAAGTGGTCTTGGGAATGTTAGCTAGGCTCTCAAGGAAATTTATATCTGCTTGGTATTGCTCAAACATTTTATTTTTTCTTTAACCATTTAACACCAATGTAAACTAGAGGAGTATCTACCAGGGCTAAGATTATTTTAAGAATATAATAGGGGATAATTAGTTGCCAAATAAAAGCAGCGTCAAATTTTGGTGTCATTTGGTAAAAAGCTAAAAACATAAATAGTACAGTATCAATAAATTGACTAACTATGGTAGATAAATTATTTCTTAGCCATAGCATTTTGCCATTGGTTTTTTTCTTCCAGAATTCAAAAGCCCATATGTCATGAAATTGACTAAATATAAAAGCAATAATAGAAGCTCCAAACATACGAGCGCTACTACTAAAGATATTTACAAAAGCTTCATTATTTTCAGCAAAACGATCAGCTGGAGCAAGATGAATACTTAATTTAATGAATAGATAGCTAAATATTAAGGCAATCACTGTAGACCAAATAAGGTTAGCTACAAATTTTTTGCCTTTTACCTCGGCTAAAATATCTGTAATTAAAAAAGATATAGGCACTAACCATACGCCCACTGAAGTAACTATTGGACCTATGTTTATAATTTTTATACCCACTATATTAGCTAAGAGCATGGAAGTGGTAAAAAGTATTTGCATGACTAATACTTTTTTATCTTGATCTATATTAAATATTTGTTTCATATTATTTCTAGTTGATTTAAATTATTAAGTTTAATGAGTCCCTTTATTTCCATTGTAGAAATTAGAGGATTTATTTTAGCCAAAGGCATATTTAAGCGAGTGGCTAAATCAACTAGTTTTATAGATTCTGTTTGTAATAAAGAGTAAATTTTAACATGATCTTTATTTTTAAATATTATTTTTTGCTTAATTATTTGTTTATCTATGTTGTAGATTCTTAAAATGTCTTTACTACAGTTGAGTAGACCAGCTCCTGCTTTGATTAATTTATTTGGACCTTGATTTAATAATAGATTGACATTACCGGGTAGGGCCAATACTTCACGTCCTTCATCTATGGCTACTTGAGCAGTAATTAGTGTGCCAGATTTTTTAGCGCCAGATATCACTATAGTTGTTTTGGATAAGCCAGCTAGTATTCTATTTCTTTTGGGAAAATGCCAGAGTTGTGTTTTGGTTTCGGGACTTTGTTCGGATAGTAGTAGTCCGCCATTTTTTATTATTTCTTTAGCTAGAGATAGATTTTCTTGAGGATATAATTTTTTCTCATCAAGGCTAGATCCTAATACAGCAATTGTAGGCAGATGATTATCTAAAGCGTAGCGATGAGCCAAACGATCTATGCCAACAGCTAGACCACTGACTATTACAAGGGGAGTATTTTTTAGGTTAGCAATTATCTTTTCTAAGCTTGTTCGGTGGTAGTCAGTTGTTTTTCTAGAGCCGACAATAGTTAGTAGATTTTTACTGTGTAAAAGTTTCTTATTACCTTTAAAAAATAATAATTTTGGTGGGTCGTATATATTTTTTAATAACTCAGGATAATTATTATCTGAAATATTAATACAACCATTGTTTTTATTCGCTTCTTCAGGGCGAATAGGTAAATCGCTTTTCATACTTTTCTTCTTAATATTCAACTGTTCATTATAATAGTATATGTTTTTAATTTTGTAAAATCCCAACACTTTACTTTATAAAAATTAATTGTTATCATTTATATATAAAATCAGTAATAATTTTATTATGCCTACAAGAAAAACGAGCACTAAAGCTAAGCCCAGAAGAACCATTGCTAAATCTGCAGTCAAAAAAAACGAAGATGCTTTAATGGAATTTGAGCATTTTGTAGCTCAAAAGCCACAGAGCAATAGAGGTAAATCTTGGTTAGCCCTGACATTTGTCATTATTATATTTTTGTTAGGAGCTGCTTGGTTATTTATGTCCAAGGTGGAGACAATGGAAAAAGAATATAAATTTAAGGCAATTTATTTAGATAATGGTCAAACCTATTATGCTAAAGTAGTTAAAGAGGATGCCTTGAATGTTTATTTAGATGAAGTATATTATATACAGATTGAACAGCAGGTTGTTCCAGCTGAAGAGGAGGATGTTGAGCCTCAGATGGTAGATGTGCCAATACTTATCAAGAGAGGCCAAGAACTTCATCGCCCAGAAGGTCTGATGCAAATTAATAGATCAAAATTGATAGCTATAGAAGAGATAGGAGCAGAATCGCAGATATTATCCGAGATAAACAGAATCAGCCAATAATTTTTACGCGTAAATAGAAACCGTCCGCTAGGGCGGTTTTTTATTTGTTACAACTATAAAGTACTTAGGATTACTTTACACTTCTTACTTTATGGTTTATAATATATACACCTTTATGCAAAAGAGGATTAAAGACACAGGATTGGTAAAGATTGGAGAACTAGCCAAAATGTTCTCTGTTTTGCCGTCCACTATTAATTTTTATACTAGAGAAGGATTAATTAAAGAAGCTGGGCGCTCACAGGGCGGTTATCGTCTTTATGATGCTTCAAAAGCTATGCGAGTATTAAAAAAGATAGTTGATATGCAAATCAAGAAAAGATACACCATAGAGGAAATTAAAAGCCGACTATAAACCTCTTGGGCCTTTTTACATGCTTAAAGGCCTGAGAGTTTATATATGAATAATTAACTAAATATTCTTTTTGTCATTTCGACCGAACGAAGTGAGTGGAGAAATCTAGCTAGATCTCTCGACTACGCTCGAGATGACAGGGAGGAGATAATTTTTATGAAACGAAGATTAGATAAAATTTTTAGCATACCAACCCGTAAACAAGTTAAGGTATATCGAGCTAAATGTGCTAAAAAACCAAAGAAAAGTTTATGGCAATATCTTTATTCCATGTTTTTCTAGGAATGTTGTCAAAATGGGCTTTTTCGGTTAGAATAAGCAAACTGAACTAAAACTATAAAATGGTAGATTTTAAAGGAAAAGAAAAGGAAATATTGGATTTTTGGGATAAAAATAAGACTTTCCAAAAATCAATTGACAAGGATGCTCCACAAGGTGATTATCTTTTTTATGATGGCCCTCCTTTTGCCACAGGTACTCCTCACTATGGTCATTTAGTTGGTTCTGTAATGAAAGATGTGGTACCTCGTTATTGGACTATGAAAGGCTACAAAGTTGCTAGGAAATGGGGTTGGGATGTTCATGGTTTACCAATTGAAAATATTGTAGAAAAAGATCTTGGCTTTGAAAGTAAGAAAGATATAGAAAAATATGGTATTAATAAATTTAATGAGAGTTGTCGTTCTCGTGTAATGGAATATGCCGATGCTTGGAAAGATACTATTCGTCGTCTTGGTCGTTGGGTAGATATGGAAAATGACTATAAGACCATGGATTTGAATTACATGGAAAGTGTTTGGTGGGTTTTTAAAGAACTTTGGGACAAGGGGCTTATATATGAGAGTTATCGTTCAATGCATATTTGTCCGCGTTGTGAGACTACTCTTTCTCAATCTGAAGTAACTGAAGGATATAAAGATATTAAAGATTTGTCTGTTACAGCTAAATTTGAATTAGTTGATGAGCCTGGTACATTTATTTTAGCTTGGACAACTACTCCTTGGACTTTGATTGGTAATGTGGCTTTAGCAGTAGGCAAAGATATTGAATATATTAAAATAGAGGATTTTTATATAGAGGGAAAGGGGCATAAACTTGAACCAGATAAAATACCGCCGCCATCTAAATTAAATAAAGTAGTATATATTTTAGCGAAAGAGAGACTAGAGGATTATAAAAAATATTTTGGTAGCCCTAGTCCTAAAATTATAGACACTTTTAAAGGCAAAGATTTACTTGGTAAAAAAGTAAAGCCGCTTTTTGATTATTATTATAATGATAAGAACTTAGAAAATAGAGATAATGGTTGGCAAATATTATCAGCTGATTTTGTAACTACCGAAGAAGGAACTGGCATTGTTCATTTGGCACCAGCTTTTGGTGAAGATGATATGGCATTAGGTAAAGAAAAGAATCTACCTTTTATTCAACACGTAGCTATGGATGGTTTTATTAATAAAGAGGCTATAGATTTTGCGGGATTGAATGTAAAACCAAAAGGCGACCATCAAACAACTGATATAGCTATTATAAAATATCTAGCAGGCAAGGGATTGTTATTTGCTAAAGAAAAATATGAACATAGCTATCCGCATTGTTGGCGTTGTGATACACCACTTTTAAATTACGCAACCTCATCTTGGTTTGTGAATGTTCTAAAGATAAAAGATAATTTATTAAAAAATGCTAAGAAGATTAATTGGATTCCTGAACATATCAAAGCAGGTCGTTTTGGTAAGTGGTTAGAAGGAGCTCGTGATTGGTCAATTTCTCGTCAAAGATTTTGGGGTTCAGTTATCCCATTGTGGACTTGTGATAAGTGTGAAGAGCGAATAGTAGTTGGTTCTGTAGCAGAACTAAAAGAGTTATCTGGCGTAGAAGTAAATGATCTTCATAAGCATGTAGTTGATGAAGTTACTTTTGCTTGCAAATGCGGAGGTAAAATGACACGTATTCCTGATGTGCTTGATTGTTGGTTTGAATCAGGTTCAATGCCTTATGCTCAATTCCACTATCCATTTGAAAATGAGAAAGAATTTGATAAAAAGTTTCCAGCTAAGTTTATTGCTGAAGGTGCTGATCAAACTAGAACTTGGTTTTATTATCTCCATGTTATAGCTGGGGGAATTAAAAATAGTCATGCTTTTGATAATTGTATAGTTAATGGCATTGTTTTAGCAGAGGATGGTAAAAAGATGTCTAAGAGATTGAAAAATTATCCAGAGCCAGACACTGTAATGGAAAAATATGGAGCTGATGCGCTACGTATGTATCTTTTGTCTTCACCGGTAGTAACAGCCGAAAATCTTGCTTTTGTAGAAAAAGATCTTAATACTGTTTATCGTCGTTTCACTGGAATATTACAAAATGTTTTGAATTTCTATTTAATGTTTTCCGGCGACAAGAAATTATCAGGTGAACAGCCAAAGAAAATAGATAATGATTTAGATAAATGGATTGTAAGTAAATTAGTTAAACTTCAACATGAGGTAAGTGCTGAAATGGAAGCCTATAATCTAGTGAAACCAACTCGAGCTATAATTAATTTTGTAGATGGTTTATCTACTTGGTATATCAGAAGATCTAGAGATAGATTTAAAGCAGGTGATAAGCAAGCCATCGAGACATTAGCTTATGTGCTTAAAGAATTAAGTAAAATTATTTCTCCTTTTGCACCAATGAGTGCGGAAATAATTTATTCTGAATTTGAGAATGATAGTGAGTCTGTGCATTTAGAAGAATGGCCAGAGTTAAATAAAAAATTAGTTGATGATAAAGTTTTAACTAATATGGACGCTATAAAAAGTGTTGCAGAAAAAGCTCATGCCTTGCGTGCTAAATCTGGCATGAAAGTTAGACAGCCTTTGGCTAGTTTGGAAGTTAAGGATATTAAATTAGCCAAGAATTATATTGAAATTTTAGAGGATGAACTTAATGTTGAGAGTATTAAAGTTGTTAAAGAAATAAATGTAAGCGATAATTGGATTGTAGATGAAGAAAAAACTCTTTCATTAGATACAAATCTGACCGACGAGCTTAAGGAAAAAGGTGTAGTTAGAGAATTGATTAGATTTATAAATGCCTTAAGAAAAGACGCTGGACTAAAACCAAGTGATAATCCAGTAGAAACATATAATACTAAATCCGATTATTTGAAATCAGTAATTGAAAAATATAAAGATGAATTAGTAGCTGGCACTTCAGCCGGTGATTTAGTAGAAGTTAATGAGAATTCAGAAGCTAACAAAGAAGCCGTAGGCCCTGAGCGTAGTCGAAGGGTAAAAATAAAAAAAGCTGGAAGCCCTGAGCAAAGCCGAGGGGATGAAATTACCTTAGGATTAAAGTTGTAAGTGCATGGCTTTTAAGACCGAAGCATTCGTATTGCGAAGTCGACCTTTCAGAGAGGCTGATAGGATCTATGATATTTTTACTCCTCAGGAAGGTGTAATATCTGTAGTCTTACGTTCAGCCGCTCGGTCTAGAAGTAAATTAGCTGGACACCTAATGCCCTTTAATAAAGTGAAAGTAATGATCGGTCGTGGTAAGATGGATCACATGGCTGGTGCAGTGGTGTTAGAAAATTATGGCAATCTTAGAACAGACCTAAAGAGTATGTCATTAGCATCTTCAGTTGTAGAATTGTTTCTTTATGATAGATCTATGGGTCAGAAGTTTAGAGAATTTTCTTTAATGGAACACATATTTATTATTTTGAATCATCAGGGAATTACTATGAGCAAAAAAATGATGTTAGTCCGAGCTTTTCTCTGGAAATATTTATCTATAGCTGGCTGGCAACCACGTTTTCGATCAGGTAAGCATCCATCTAACGAAGGAATGATGTATATGGAACATGATCATAGCAAATCTGTTCCTATTAGCGGCGAACTATTCGATTTTTTACAATTTATAATTCAATCCGATTGGCCACAGTTGATTAATCTATCTGTTGATAGCCAGATTAACAAAGAATGGCTTAGGATTTCAAGAATATATTATCAATCAATATTTGAAAGACCCTCTAAATCTTTAAAACTATTCATTTATGGCTAAAATAAAAAAAAGGAGTCTAGACTCAGTCAAAAGAGCTCCGGTTAGAAAACGATCATATGAGGCACCGGCTATTTCAAGAAGAAGGAAGTCAGTACCCAAAGAATATCAAACCTTTAAAAAAGCACCAAAAGGAAAAGGTTCTTGTTTGTGGTTTTTGTTTTTACTGTTTGCAGCTACGTCAGCTGGATTTTGGTATTTTAGTAAACAAAGCACTGAACAAATAGATAATAGTGTGAAATTAGTTATAGACGGTCCAAATAAAATTATTTCAGGTGATCAGGCTACTTATAAAGTGACTTATGAAAATGTAGATACAGTTACTATGCAGAAACTTGAGTTATCAGTTCGTTGGCCAAATGGATTTTATTTTGACGAAGCTAGTATTGAGCCGATGGATCAAAATGCCACTACTTGGCTATTAGATGATTTGTCTCCTGGTCAAAAAATAGATTTAGAAATTAAAGGACAATTAGTTGGGCAAAAAGATGAAGATTTAACTTCTGCATTTACCTTGTCATATCAACCAGCTAATTTTCATTCAGACTTTAAAGTTAAAGATAGTATAGATACTAAGATTTCAGACTCTAAGATTGAATTGAACGTTGAAGTTATAGAAAAAACTTTAGTGGCCATGGAGCAAGCTATAAAAATCAATTTTATAAATTTAACAGATGCTAGTTTAGAAGATCTTTATATTGATATATTGTACCCAGATGATTTTGAAATAATAATTAAAACAGTCGAAGAGGGAGAAGAGGATGAGGAAGTAGTAGTAGAAGAAGAGATAGCCTCAGATTTTATTAAAGAAGGTGATTATTTCAAATTGACTCTAGAGGCAGAAGAGTTAAAGACTATGTTAATCAATGGAGTTTTTACAATAGATTCTAAAACAGAACAACTATTGGTAGTAGAGGTTGGTAATATGGTAGATGAGAATTTCCGTAGATTATCTAGAATAGAAAAAAATATTACAGTTATCAATCCAAAGTTTGATATGGATTTTCAAATAAATGGCCAAGCAGGCTTACAGGCGCTTAGTTGGGGAGATGAATTGAGATATCAATTAGAGATAACTAATAGTAGTGAGGGTGATGTGTCAGATGTAATAATATCAGCGGTAATAGATGGACAGGTTTTAGATTGGGAGAGCCTTGATACTATTGGTAATTATACTAATAACAATAAAATAACTTGGACCAAAGAGGAAGATGAATCTTTGACTAATTGGCTAGCTGGCGAATCTAGAACTTTTACTTGGCAGTTAGATGTGGTGGGAGAGCCACAGGCAGATCGTATGATAGAAAATATTATCGAGATAAATATAGAAGGCTTAGAAGATTGGCAACAAGTTAGCTCACCTTTAATGTTAACTATTGGCGAGAGTCTTAGCTTTAATAATGGAGTATATTGGGACTTAGGTGGTAGGAGAGTAGGCTCAGGCTTATTACCACCTCAAGTTGATGAGGAAACAGAATATTTAGTAATCTGGTCTTTACCAGAGGCAACTGGTCTATTTGATAATGTCAGTGTTAGTTCTAATTTACCACCACAAGTTGATTTCATTTCTGAGATGGATATTCAGGGTGGTGATTTAGAATTTGATTTGGAAGACAGAAGTCTTACTTGGACTATGGAAGGTTTTTCAGATATGATTTTACCTCTAACAGCTTCTTTTATAGTTAGACTTACTCCAGAAGAAGAAAATATAGGACAAGCTATGACAATATTAAACACTACTACAGTTGACGCTAGTGGTATAGAAGATGTAACAGTTAGATCCAAAGCTATTAAAACATCAGATGTCATATCAGATAGTAGTGAGCCTATAGGTATCGTAGAGTAAAGTCTCCTTGTCATCCCGAGCGTGTAGTCGAGGGATCTGAGTAGATTTCTCCGCTATGGTCGAAATGACAATTTGGTAATTAGCATAATAAGTAAATGTTTAAATTAAAAAAACAATCAAAGAAATCAAAAGCTAGATTGGGAGTACTAAAAACTGCTAGAGGAGAAGTTAGTACTCCTTTTTTTATGCCTATTGCTACCAAAGCAGCCATTAAATCTTTAGAAGCCAAAGATGTTAAAGATTTAGGAGCGGAAATTATTCTTTCCAATACTTATCATAATCTATTAAAACCAGGTACAGAGATTATTAAAAAATTTGGTGGACTTCATAAGTTTATGAATAATGATTTGCCAATACTGACTGATAGTGGTGGTTATCAAGTTTTTTCATTAGCTAAGTTTAGAAAAATAAAAGGTAATAATATTGAGTTTCAATCTCATATTGATGGCTCTCGTCATATATTAAGTCCTAAAAAAGTAATAGACATTCAAGTAACTTTAGGATCTGACATTATGATGGTTTTAGATGAATGTGTGGGATTACCAACTACTAAGGACAAAGCTTTAGAAGCTTTAGAGAGAACTAGTCAGTGGGCAAAGATTGCAATTGATTATAAAAATAAATTAAATACAAAATCAGCCAAAATAAAAAAGCAATTAATTTTTGGAATTATACAGGGTGCTGATTACAAAGATTTACGTATTCGTTCAGCTCAAGAATTGGTAGCTATGAATTTTGATGGCTATGCAGTGGGAGGTTTGGCAGTTGGTGAATCAAGTAAGACTATGTATAAAGTTTTGGATTATACGGTGCCAGAATTACCAGAAAATAAAGCTCGTTATTTAATGGGAGTTGGTTATCCAGATAATATTATAGAAGCTGTTAAGCGTGGTATTGATATGTTTGATTGTGTAATTCCAACTCGTGAAGCTAGACACGGCAGACTTTATATTTGGAAAGGTAAACCTGATGTTACGAAAAAGAATTTCTATACTACTATTAATATTACTAACGCTAAGTTTGCCAAAGATACAAAATCTATTAATAATACAAACTTAAAAAGTTATTCAAAAGCTTATCTTCATCATTTGTTCAAAACTCAAGAGCCGTTAGCTTTGAGATTGGCAACTTTAAATAATTTAAAATTTTATTTAGATATGATGAGGGATATTAGAAGAACAATAAAAAATAATAAACTATAAGTATATGAAAAATGTTAAAGGATTTACTATGGTAGAATTGATAGTTGCTATCGGCATCTTTGTAGTTTTGGCGGCTACTACTTTTTTTCTTCTCAATCCCGCTAAACGCTTGGGTAATGCAAATAATGCTCAGCGTTGGGAAGATATAACAGCCTTGGCTAAGGCTGTAGAGCTTTACCAAATTGACAACGGTACTTTGCCTAGTGACTTGAGTAGCGTGACTGTTTGGACTAATCAAAAGCAAGTTCTTTGTTCTTCGGTTACCTCTTTAACTTGTGATGGACAAGATAGAGATTGTTTGGTGGTAGATGATATAGATTTTTTAGGTAAATATGTAGATAGTTTGCCAATTGATCCTGAAAAGTCAGCAGATACAGACACAGGTTATTATATTACTAGAACCGGAGATGGCATGATGACATTTGGTGCTTGTGATTCTTATGATAGTCAAGAAATTATTTATGTTGCCCGAGCATCTTTAGCAACACACACTTCTACTTGTGGCGATGGGGAGACAACGGGCAATGAAGTTTGTGATGATGGTAATGTTGTCCGTGAAGGTTGTGGTAACGGACAAATTGATGCTGCTGGTACTTATTGCAATGCTAGTTGTGGATCCGTAATTACGATCGATACTACTGAGAAATGTGATTTTTATTCTTGGGACGATGAGTGTGAGGATGTTACCTATGGTTGGCTAACAACAGATGATGTAGGGGGTTATCCATGGTGTGATAGGACTTGTAATCAAAAGATTACTGTGTGCAACGTGGCTGAGTAATTGACAATTTATATTTTTTAATTTAACCGCTGGTACTCCTCGGCGGTTTATTGGTTTTATGGTATAATATATTTGATGACACAAAATATAATAGTACAAGCAGCTAAGATTCTATTAATTGATTTAATAGGTGAATTACTTTATTTTCCTATCTGGTGGTACACTCAAGGACTAAAAAGAGTGGTACTTTATGTTTTTAATTCTATAAAAAATACTAACCGTAATTTAGCGGTAGGTTTAATGTTCAAAAGTTTATTCAAGCCAATGTTCGGTCAGTATGATAGAGAAGGCCGTATCATTAGTTTTTTCTTTAGATTGATTTTAACTTTTGCTCGTACAATTGCATTTTTGATTTTGGTAGCTATTTATCTATTGGCTATTGTATTTTGGATATTGCTACCAGTAGCTGTAGTTTGGGGAATTTATAATAATATCAATACTCTATGGAAGGCCTAAAATTTACAGATTGTCAGGCCTGCGGAGGCCAAGGTAACGTAAACGGAGTGAAATGCTCCACTTGTTTTGCACATCAAAGTTATTATTTTTCTAATAACAATTTTTTATATTTTAGCCATTCAATAAATTATCTTCATATATTTGTACGAGAGCTTCGTAAAACTATTGATATTATTGTCAATTTATTTTTATTGGCGGGAGTATTTCTTACTTTATATTTAGTATATAGCATATTAAATCTTGTTCAATTTGAACCAAGGAACTTATGGTATTTTCTTAATACAGCCAGAGTAGAAAATTTTTATCTATGGGCTTTAATTTTAGCTGATATGTTTTTGTATTATCGTTTGGTAATACCTGGAATTAAAAAAGCTGATAAAGAAAAATTATTATTTAATAAAGATCATAACATTAAACATAATATTGCCGACCATCTTGGTCAGGAAGTATCTAAGATATTAGATAAAGCTTGGCTATTTGGTAAACATAAAAAAGTTTTCCCAGTCTCTGCTTGGCATTTACTTTTTGTTTTGTTAAATGACAGAGATATACGTTTGGTGTTGGCTAGATTAGGTGTTGGGGCTGATAATTTAAAAAAGAATATTGATGAAAGTATACAGAATTTAGTACCTGCGGCTGGTAATGAGAAATTTAATTTTGATAATGAAGCTCGTGATGCGATACTCAATGCTTATTTTCATATGTTAGAGCGTCAAGGTGATTATATTGCGGAAGTTGATTTACTGTATGGGGTAGTTAATGCTAGTGAGTCTGTTAGAAATATGTTTTATGATGTGGATATTGATGAACAAAAAATTGATAATGTAATTGCTTGGGTTAAAATTAATAAAGAATTGGTAACTAGATATAAAAGATTTAGATCAAGATCTGTTTTTAAGCCAAAAGGTGGAATGAATAGATCATATACAGCTATTGCCACTCCAGTTTTAAATAGTTTTTCGCAAGATTTGACTTTGATGGCCAAATCCGGAGCTTTAGGACTTTCTGTAGCTAGAGAAAAAGAAATAACTGAAGTTATTTCTACAGTTGAAAGTAGTTTAGCTAGTGTGGTATTAGTTGGACCTCCAGGTATTGGTAAAGGAAATATAGTAGAGGGTCTAGCCAATCGTATGATGGCTGAGGAAATTCCAGAATTATTTCAAGATAAGAGGTTGGTAGCCATATCAGCTCCAAGTTTAGTTTCTGGCGCAGAAGGAACTGGTAGGTTAGAAGAAAGATTTTTAGCTATCTTAAATGAAACAGCTGCTTCTGGTAATATTATTTTATACATTGAAGATATTCATCAACTAGTTGGAATTTCATCGCAGGGTACAGAGGGTGTATCATTGGCAGAAATTTTAGCTAGTCAAATTCGTAAAAAGAACGTAATAGTAATAGCTACAGCTAATAGTAAAGAATATGTACAATTTATAGAGGGTACTAGTTTAGGTCAGGGACTTAAGAAAATAAATATAACTGAGCCAGATAAAAATCAAACTATTAAAATGATGGAGGCTCATGTTAGTATGGTTGAAGGTCGGCATAGTGTTTATTTCACTTACGATTCTTTGGATGCTATATATGAATTATCTAATAGATATATTACTGATATAGCTCTACCTTCTAAAGCTATAAATTTAATGGATGAGGCAGGTATTATTGTAGCTAAGCGTGGTCAAAAAGATAATTTAGTTAGAGTGGAAGATATTGAAGCTATAGTATCTCATAAAACTAATATTCCTTTGACACAGGTAACTAGTCAAGAGTCTGCTAAGTTACTTAATATGGAAGAAGAAATTCATGAGCGAATAGTAGGTCAAGAGGAGGCAGTTAAGTTGGTTGCTTCAGCTCTTCGTAGAGCTAGAGCAGAGTTACGAGATAAAAACCGTCCAATTGTTAATCTGTTATTCCTAGGGCCAACTGGTGTGGGTAAAACAGAATTAGCTAAAACAGTGGCTGAGAAATATTTTGGTGATGAAAACAATATGATCCGTTTGGATATGAGTGAATATCAGAATAAGACTTCTTTACCAAGATTAATTGGTTCTCCTCAATCTGGTACTCCAGGTTTATTAACTGAAGCTGTTAGACACCAACCTTTTGCTTTATTACTTCTTGATGAAATTGAAAAAGCTCATCCAGATATTTTAACTGTCTTTTTACAAGTTATGGAAGATGGGCGATTGACTGACGCTTTAGGTAGGACAGTTGATTTTACTAATTTAATAATTGTAGCAACTTCAAATGCTGGTACGGCCTTTATTCAAGATCAGATAAATGCTGGAAAGAAAACTAGCGAATTTAAAGATCAATTAATAAAAGAAGAAATTAGGGATATATTTAGACCAGAGTTTATCAATCGTTTTGATGGTACAGTAGTATTTCGTCCACTGACTCAAGAAGAAATATATAAGATTGCCGGCTTTATGCTTAATAAGGTTAAAAAGAGATTAGAAAATAAAGGTATATTACTTGAAGTTACTGAGACTGCTCAACGTGAGTTAGCTGAAGCTGGCTTTGATCCAGTTTTTGGTGCTAGACCATTAAGGCGAGTTATTCAAGAACGAGTTGATAATTCTTTAGCAGAATTTTTATTAACTGGACAACTGGGACGTAGAGATGTGGTAGTTTATGATGTCGGTGGTAAGATTAGTGTTAAAAAACCAACAGGTTATTAATTAATTAATAATATAAATTTATGGAATATGATTATCCAGCATGGGCTATAGGCTTACAATTTGTGTTTATGGTCATAAGTATTGTCTCTATGTGGAAAATATTTATAAAAACCAATCAACCGGGATGGGCTAGTATTATACCTGTTTATAATACGATTATATTTTTACAAATTATTAGAAGACCAGTTTGGTGGATTGTATTATTACTTATACCATTTGTGAATGTAGTGATAGCTATTATGATGATGTCTGATTTTGTTAAAGCTTTTGGTAAGGGTATAGGTTATTTTATAGGCATACTCTTGTTACCTTTTATATTTTATCCAATGTTAGCTTTCGGAGATGCTAAGTATCTTTATGGGCAAGAGGTAAATATGGATCCAAACTTAGGAAAGCCTGATTCACAACCTCAAACTTCAAATCCTAGTCCACCACCAGCTCCAACATCTAGTAATCCTATAGATCCTACTAAGAACGACACAATTTAATTTTAAACCCTGTCATTAATGGCGGGGTTTTTAAAACACTTTTTTTATTTTCCGTCAATCTTGATATTTAAGTTGTTTTTAGGTATAATTTTGTTATTAAAGTATTAAAAATTATCTTCTATGAAAGAATTGCGCAAGTTTGATAAAGTAGTAAATTTAGCCAAAACTAAAGGCTTTATTTTTCCTTCTTCTGAAATCTATGGTGGATTAAATTCTATTTATGATTATGGCCCTTTGGGCACAGAATTAAAAAATAATCTTAAAAAATCCTGGTTTGACTTTATGTTAGCTAGGCGTGATGTTGTTGGTCTTGATTCTTCAATACTAATGCATCCAGAGATATGGAAAGCATCAGGACATCTTGATGGTTTTTCTGATCCATTGGTAGATTGTAAAAAATGCAAAGCTCGTTTTAGGGCTGATAATTTATTAGAGAAGCAAGGCATTAAACCGACCTTTGGAAAAGATAAGGCTCCAGATATGGGAGATATGAAGTGTCCAGATTGTGGAGGAGAGCTGACTGATGTTAGACAGTTTAATCTAATGTTCAAAACATTTATGGGGCCACTGGAAGAAAGTGCTGATCAGATATATATGCGTCCAGAAACTGCTCAAGGTATCTATGTAAATTTTCTCAATGTCATGACCTCTATGCGTATGAAAATGCCTTTTGGTATTGCGCAAATTGGCAAAGCTTTCCGTAATGAAATTACTCCAGGTAATTTTACTTTCCGGATGCGTGAATTTGAGCAAATGGAAATGCAATATTTTGTTCATCCAGATAAAACTAAAGAAGTTTTTGAGAAATGGCAGGAGCTTCGTATGGAGTGGTATAAAGATTTAGGTATTAATCCAGACAATCTTCGTTTTCGTGAGCATGCCAGTGATGAGCTAGCTCATTATGCTAAACGGGCTCTAGATATTGAATATAATTTTGGCTTTTCTAAAAATGAAACTTTTAAAGAGTTAGAAGGCATTCATCATCGAGGCGATTGGGATCTTAGTCAACATCAAAAATATTCTAAACAAAAATTAACCGTCAAAGATGAAGAGGGCAAAGAATATATTCCAAATATTATTGAAACTTCAGGTGGTGTAGATAGAGCTACATTGGCTTTTCTAATGGATGCTTATACTGAAATAGAGGGTGGTCGTAGTACTACTACTAAAAGTAATAAAGATTCAGAAGTGGTTCTTAAATTAGATAAGAGGCTAGCTCCAATTAAGATTGCTATACTGCCACTTTCAAAAAAACCAGAACTAGCTGACACAAGTAATAAAGTTTATGACATGCTTGTTAATAAATATCGTATTCAATATGATGAGACTGGGTCTATTGGTAAGCGTTATCGTCGTCAAGATGAAATTGGTACACCATATTGTGTGACTGTAGACTTTGATTCTCTAGATGATAAGCAAGTGACTGTCAGAGACAGAGACACCATGGAACAAGAGCGTATTGCTATTGATGAGCTTGAAGCTTATTTTCAAGACAAGTTTAAATAAAATAAAAGTTTTTTAATATATGTATAAAAGAATTGTCCGTCGTGATGGCAGTGTAATAATTTTGGCACCCAAGAAAGATACTAAGGCTATTACTTTTGAGGTACTTTATAAAGTTGGTAGTCGTCAAGAAAATGATAAAAATAATGGCGTGTCTCATTTTGTAGAGCATCTTATGTTTAAAGGTACTGAGAGAAGACCAGCTACAGTTGATATTGCCAAAGAACTCGATGGCGTAGGGGCTCAATATAATGCTTTTACAGGCAAAGAATATACTGGTTATTATGTTACAGTAAATAATAGTCATATGACTATGGCCATGGATATGTTAGCGGATATACTTCATAATTCTAAATTTGATAGAGAAGAAATAGATCGAGAAAGAGGTGTGATTGTTGAAGAGATTAATATGTATGAAGACAATCCAATGATGTATATTGAGGAGGTCTTTGAGAATATATTATTTAATGGTACTGATTTAGGTAGGTCTATTGCTGGTCCAAAAGTAAATATTCAAACTATTTCCAGAAATACCCTCTATAATTATCATAAGAAATATTATTATCACGGTAATGCAATCATTGGTTTGGCTGGTAATTTTAACACCACGCAGGCTTTGAAATTAATAGATAAACTTTTTCCAATTTCAAAACGTCAGGCTAGAGTAAAAAATAAAGCTTTGCCAGTTATTAAACAAAGTGCGGCAGTAGTAGAAATAATTAATAGAGATTTGGAACAAGTACAATTAATGTTAGGGTTTCGTACATCTTCTGTAGTTGATAAAGATTTTATTTTAAATCAAGTGATGGCTAATATTTTTGGCGGCACTATGAGTTCTAGATTATTCTTGAATATTAGAGAACGCCAAGGACTTTGTTATTTTATTAAAGCAGGCGTTAGCGGTTATGAGGGGTCTAGTGCATTTGCTATCCACGCGGGGCTTAATAAAGAAAAGATATATGAAGCCTTAGAAGCTATCAAAGAAGAGTTGAATAATTTGGCTAAAGATGGAATTACTAAAGAAGAATTAGCTCAGGCTAAAGAAAATATTAAAGGACGTATGATTCTTAAAATGGAAAGTTCTAGTGCCCAACTTAATTTCTTGATATCTCAAGAAGCCATTGGCCGGCCAATTAAGAGCTTGGATGATAAATTAAAAGAGTTGGATAAAATTTCTTTGAAGCAAATAAATAATTTAGCAAGTAAGATTATAGATTGGTCACAGTCAAATTTGGCCATCATTGGACCATTTAAAAATAAAAATAAATTTGTAAATATACTAAGTAAGTCGAAGGTCAAAAAGTCAAAAGTTAAAAGTAATTAAATTTAAATAATACCCCCACTGTCCTTACGGACATCTCCCCCTAATTTAGGGGGAGAAAGAGAGGGGGTACAAAAACAAACATTAAATAACAATTTTATGTCTAAGCAATTCATTTCAATTACAACGGGAACAATTCTAAGAGTAATATTAATACTATTAGTTTTAGGATTTTTGTTCTTAATAAAAGAAGTTCTGGCTCTATTATTTGTAGCAATTATTTTATCAGCTGCTTTTGATCCATTAATTGATTGGCTACAAAGATTTAAGATTCCAAGGGCCTTGAGTATTATTGGAGTCTATATTGTAGTTTTATCTTTTGTCGGTTGGTCTATTTATCTTTTATCTGGACCTTTAACAGAACAGGTTGTAGATATGACTAGCGCTTTCCCAGAATTTTATAATCAGATTAATCAAAATTTAGGAGCAACTGTAGAGTTAAATAGTTTATTTAGTGAAGACGCGCTCAGTGCTAGTTTTACAGATATTACTAAGAGTTTAGGACAGGCCACTACAGGTATATTTAACGTTTTAAGTTCTGTTTTTGGTGGTATGATTAGTTTCTTTATGGTATTAGTCATTACCTTCTATTTAACAGTAGAAGAAAATAGTATTAAACGTTTTATTAATTCAATTACTCCAGGCAAGCACAAACCTTACGTTTCTAGATTAATCACAGACATACAACATCGTATGGGTTATTGGCTTAGAGGGCAGTTATTATTATCGCTGATAGTTTTTATAATGGTTTATACTGGCTTAGCACTTCTCGGTATAAAATATGCCCTGATATTAGCCTTGATAGCTGGAATATTTGAAATAGTGCCATTTATTGGTCCTTGGATTGCGGCTATTCCAGGTGTATTTTTTGCTTTTTCTCATAGTCCAAGTAAAGCTTTGATGGTGGCTATTATGTATTTTGTAGTCCAACAATTAGAGAATAATTTAATGGTGCCAAAGATTATGGGTAAAAGTACTGGACTTAATCCTTTAGTGGTACTTATTGCCATAATGACAGGCGCTCGCTTAGGCGGTGTGATTGGAGCATTATTAGCTGTGCCAGTAGCTTTAGCTATTGCTGTTTATATAGAGAGTTTAATGGGAGACAAAAAAAGAGATAATAAATTAGCCAAATAAATGCTTTATATAGTAGCAACTCCAATTGGAAATTTGTCAGATATTACACTCAGGGCTTTAGAAACTTTGCAAAGTGCTGATCTTGTATTAGCTGAAGATACCAGAGTAAGTAGAAAACTTTTTAGTCGTCATAATATTGATACTAAACTTATTTCTTGGCATCAACATAGTGATGAAAGAGATTTTCGTAAGTTAAATAAATATTTTGAAGAAAATAAAGATATTGCTTTGATTACTGACGCTGGTAGTCCTGGTGTTTCAGATCCAGGTGGTAAGTTGATTGAATTAGTCTTAGCCAATTTTCCAGACACAGAAATCGTAACTATTCCTGGCGCCTCAGCTTTAACGGCTATGATTTCACTAGCTGGTATTCCTATTGATAGGTTTTTGTTTCTAGGATTTTTGCCACACAAAAAAGGTAGACAAACTTTAATGACAGAGATCAAAGAATCTAAAAGACCTGTTATATTTTTTGAATCAGTCCACCGTATATTAAAAGCTCTAGAGCAATTATCAGATTGTGATAAGCAATTAATAGTAGGCCGTGAATTAACTAAAAAATTTGAAACTGTATACAGAGGTACTGCTAAAGAGATTTTAGAAACATTAAATAATGATAAGAGCCAACAAAAAGGAGAATTTGTAATAATAGTAAATAAATAATTATATGCCAGTAAAAAAACATTTAGGCACTATTAGCATTTTAATGAAAGACAGGCATAGTTATGCAGTAGAGGTGCAAGAAATATTAACTGCTAATGGTCATTTGATTATGGCTCGGATGGGTATTAATCCTGCTCGCACTTGTGTTAAAAAATGTGCAGGAATTATTACTTTAATGGTAGAAGGAAATGTTAAGGAAATAAATGATCTTACTAAGAAACTTGATAAGCTTTATGGCGTAGTAGCCAAGAGCGTGATTATTACTAAATAAAAATTTTAAAATTAATTAAATAAAAATATGGATTTACAAAATGTATTATATTTGCTAAACGTAGTTTTAGCTCTAGGCACTATCTATGCTTGGTATCAATTTTATAAAGTGGTGGCTAATAAATGTGACACTTGTTCTGTAGGCTTACATCAAAGTCCTTTCAAGTCTAAATGTTTTACCGGAGCAGTGTTTTTTACACTAGCATTTGCATTAGCTGTTTGGGCATTAATGCTTGTATAAGATGGAAAAATTTTATATAACCACACCGATATATTACGTAAATGACAAGCCACACATTGGCCACGCATATACTACTATAATAGCCGATGTTTTAGCTCATTTTTGGCGTACTCAAATTGGAGAGGATAATGTGTTCTTTTTAACTGGTACTGATGAACATGGAGCTAAGATTGCTGAAGCAGCCGAGAAAAATAATATTTCACCTCAAAAATTTACAGACAATATAAGTACTTTATTTAAAGAAGCTTGGCATAATTTAGAAATTAGTAATGATTATTTTGTACGTACCACTGATGAAAATCATAAAAAGATTGTTGTTGATATTTTAAAAACTTTAAAACAAGCCAAGACCCCACAAGGTAATGATGTGTTGTACGAAGGAGAATACGAAGGCTTGTATTGCATAGGTTGTGAAAAATTTATTACTGCTAGTGAGTTAGTAGATGATAAATGTCCAGATCATAATAAAGTCCCAGAAAAATTATCTGAGAAAAATTGGTTTTTTAAACTTAGTGATTTTTTACCAAGTATAAAAGAAAAAATTGAATCAGGTGAGTTAATCATATATCCAGAGGGTAGGAAAAAAGAAGTTTTGGGATTGATAAAACAAGGCGTACCAGATATTTCTATTTCTCGTAGTAATAAATCTGTATCTTGGGGCATTGATATACCTTGGGATAAAGACCAAAAGACTTATGTTTGGGTAGACGCTCTTTCAAATTACATTACAGCCTTGGAATATCCTGCAGGAGAAAATTTTAAAAAGTTTTGGCCAGCTGATGTGCATTTAATGGGTTTAGAGATTTTAAAATTTCATACATTATTATGGCCAGCTATGTTGATGGCTTTGGGAGTAGAGTTACCAAAGAGTATGTATATTCATGGATTTTTTACTATAGATGGCAAGAAGATGTCTAAAACTTTGGGGAATGTAATTGATCCTAATGAATTAGTAAACCAATATGGAGCAGAGGTAAGTAAGTATTTAATTTTATCTCAATTCGCTTTTGGAGCAGAGTCAGATATTAAAATAGAGGATTTTCCAATTAAATATAATGCCGATTTAGTAAATGGTTTAGGTAATTTAGTAAATCGAGTGACCAATATGGTAGAACAGTATATGGACGGTAAGATTGATGTTGATTTTAAAGACATGAATCTTGGTCATGAAGAATTAAAACAGCTTCATTTCCGAGAAGCATTATTAACTATCTGGCAGGTGATTGCCAAAGATAATTCTTTAATAGATCAAGAGAAACCTTGGGTATTAGCTAAAGACAAGGTGAATGGCGAAGCCAGAGATGGTGGTCTGGGCCATGAAGCCAATAAAGAGAAATTAACTAAAATACTTCAAGAATTAACATTAGATTTATATAATATTGCTTTAAGCTTAAAACCATTTATGCCTAAAAAATCTAAAGAGATTTTAGATATAATTACAGCTAAGCAAATTAAAAAACCTAGTGAACCATTATTTCCTAGATTGCAAATTAAATAACATTGAGAGGTATTAGATAATAGTGTATTATATATATAAATTAATATAAAAAATAAATATGAATTGGTTTGACATCTTTTTAATCGTAGTGCTATTTATCTTCACTTGGAAGGGCTTTAGGGCCGGATTGGTGGGAGCTATTGGAGGATTTTTTGGAGTAATCTTCGGTGTTTGGGCTGCTTCTCACTATATGCAAGAAGCTGGTGCTTGGATTATGCGGGTAGCAGAATTTGATAATGAATATTTAGCTACGATTATAGGTTTTCTAGCAATTTTCTTGGCTATTAATATTGCGGTTAGTATTGTGGTTTCTATAATTAATAGAGTATTTCACATTATTCCTTTTATTGATTTAATTAATAAACTATTAGGAGCTGTAGTTGGTTTGATTACAGGCGCCCTGGCAGTGTCAGCTATAGTTTATATTATGTCATTATTACCAATCAGCGCTGCTATATCTGGAAATATTTTGGATTCACAGTTAGCTGATATGGCTCTAAATATTGCTTTTGTAGTTAAACCATTTATACCAGGGGCCATTAAAGAATTAAAATCAATTTTTGAAAATGTTAATTGATAGTCACGCGCATTTAAATTTTGAAGCCTATAAAGATGACCTGTCAGAAGTGATAGGTCGTTGCCTTCAGGAAAAGATGAAAGTGATTAATGTTGGGGCAGCTTATGATACTAGTCTTAAGGCAGTGAATTTAGCTTTAGCTGAGCCCAGCTTTCATTCTTCCATTGGTCTTCATCCTATTCATGTTTATGATGAAGAATTTATAGTAGAAAATTTTCAAGATTTAATTAAAAGTAGTAAAGGTAGAGTAGTTGCTATGGGAGAAACTGGTTTTGATTATTTTCACCTTTGGCAAGCTTTAGAAAAACATGATAAATCAGTAGAAGAAGTAAAAGCTAAACAAGCAAAAGTATTCAAGGCTCATATTAAATTAGCTAAAGAAAATAATTTAGCTTTAATAGTTCACGGACGAAATGGTAAAGAGGATAAAACAGCCTATCAAGATATTTATAAATTACTTAAAGACGAAGGGGCTAGCAGAGGGGTAATTCATTGTTATGGTGGTAATTTAGAAGAAGCTAAGAAATTTGTAGAGCTAGGATTTTATCTTGGTTTTACAGGTATAGTCACTTTTGATAAAACGGGTGTGTTGGAAGAAATTATAAAATGGATTCCTGAAGATAAGATGTTAATTGAAACAGACGCTCCTTATCTTACGCCAGTACCTTATCGTGGCAAACGTAATGAGCCGAGCTATGTAAAACACGTGGCAGAAAAGATTGCCGAGATTAAAAATAAAAGCGTAGAAGAGATTATAGAAATTACAGGTAATAATGCTATTAAACTTTTTGGATTAAAATAAGTATATGAAAAGTTTTGAAACAGCAAATAATCCACCACAAGAAGAAGAGTCTTCTTTTAATCCCGAGCAGTCAGAGTTAGTCGATAAAGCAGTAGAAGATATTTCACGAGGTAATTTTGATATTTTAAAAGCAATTGATAGTAATTTACATAAAGAAATCGCCTTAAAGTTATTTGAATTAGGTAAAAGCAGTTTTGTAGCAGAGTTTTTAGATAAATTTCAAGACTTAGATCATAAAGCCATCGCCTTAAAGTTGATTGAAGCAGGAGAAGGTGATTCCGTAGCAGAGTTTTTAGAAAAATTCCAAGACCTGAATCAAGTCATCGCTTTAAAGTTGATTGAAGCAGGAAACGGTGACACTGTAGCATGGAATCTAGATAAATTCCAAGGTCTTGATCATAAAGCCATCGCCTTAAAGTTAATTGAAGCAGAAGACGGTTATTACGTAGCAGCAAATCTAGATAAATTCCAAGGCTTAGATCATAAAGAAATCGTCTTAAAGTTGATTGAAGTAGGAAAAGGTATGTCTGTAGCAGCAAATCTAGATAAATTCCAAGGCTTAGATCATAAAGAAATCGTCTTAAAGTTGATTGAAGTAGGAAAAGGTATGTCTGTAGTAAATTATCTAGATAAATTCCAAGGCTTAGATCATCAAGAAATAG
>JABHYW010000065.1 GCA_018656655.1 Candidatus Komeilibacteria bacterium
ACAACAAATGAAAAATATAATCTATATTATCCAAATTGTAGTTTCTATTCTTTTGATGATTACTGTTTTGATGCAACAAAAAGGCTCTGGTCTAGGAGCTGGATTTGGTGGCGAAAATTCTGTTTATCGTACCAAAAGAGGCGCTGAAAAATTTATTTTTAGATTTACAATTTTGTTAGCTGTTCTGTTTTTAGCCACCTCTCTGGCTAATCTATTTGTAGAATAGTTAATAACTAATAATTAAAATAAAAATATAAAAACCTTCTCCAAAATTAAAAGTTTTTTGATTTTTGTAAAAAATAGAAGTCAAAATATCTTCGCTAAGTTTTTTTCTTTACTAAAAAAAGGGAAAGACAAAATTTATGAAAATGAAGATGAGGATATTAACCAACAGTTGATAATTCAACTGAATAAAAAGAAAATTCCTAATCCTGATCAACTAAAGCAGTTGCCTAAATTCCTTAACAAACAAGAAAAACTCCACATGATAATAGCGCTGGTGATACTTATAGTATCTAGCTCTGTTATTAGTTGGCGTTTTTATATCAAAAACTCAATAGCTATTCCAAATTATGGTGGCGCCTATACCGAGGGTATGGTTGGTGTACCAAATTTGGTAAATCCTATACTAGCTACTAGCGATGTAGATAGAGATTTAACAAAATTGATATTCTCTGGGCTAATGAAGCAAGATGGGGAAAATCAATTAATCCCCGATCTAGCTAGTGGCTACACTATTGATGCTGAACAAACTACCTATACATTTGAACTTAGAGATGATCTTCGTTGGCACGATGGTAAACCTATTATTGCCGATGATATATTATTTACAATCAATAGTATAAAAAACAGCGAATACAAAAGTCCTTTTAAAAACAGTTTTAATGGCGTTGCCATTCAAGTCATAAATGATCAGACAATTCAATTTAAATTGGAGAAACCATTTGCTCCATTCTTATCAATATTGACCATTGGAATTATCCCTGAACATCTTTGGTATTCTATTCCTGCTTTTGGCGCTAACTTGGCTGATTTAAATACTAAGCCAATTGGCTCTGGTCCATTCAAATTTAAATCTCTTACCAGAGAAGGTAGTGGTAATATAAAATCATATGTTTTAGAGTCTAATGATAATTATCACCTTGATCAAGCCTATATTGAAGAATTACATTTTAAATTTTATCCTGACTTTTTAACTGCTGTTACAGCTTTACAAAATAAAAATGTAGACGGTTTAATTTATTTACCAAAGGAATACAAAGAAGATATTAAAAATTCTAAAGTAAGTTTACATAACTTACAATTTCCTCAATATACAAGTTTATTTTTCAATCCAAAGAATAATAATCTATTAACTAACAATAGTTTTCGTGGAGCTTTAGCTTTAGCTATAGACAAGCAAAGAATATTAAATGAAGTCTTATATGGTGATGGTCAAATAATCCACACACCTATATTACCTGGCCTACTAGGCTATAACAGCGATTTTAAAGCAGCTGATTATAATCCTAATAAAGCTAAAGAAATCTTAGATGATTTAGATTGGCCAATGCCAAGTGAAGGTGAATTCCGTAGCCAAACTAAAAACGATGAAATTATTGAATTGAAAGTTAAATTAACTACTATTGATCAAACAGAAAACGTAAAAATTGCTTCAATCATACAAGCCAGCTGGCAAGCTATTGGCATTAAAACTGAATTAGATATTGTCTCTAAAGATAAAATTAAAAAAGACACTATCGAAACTCGTGACTATGAAATATTAATTTTTGGTCAAGTTGTAAATACAAGTTCTGGGCCTTATCCTTTTTGGCATTCTAGTCAAAATGTTCACCCAGGTCTAAATCTAAGCATTATGGCCAATAAAGATATTGATGATTATTTAGACATCATACGTAATGCTAAAAATGAAGAGGCTGCTTTAGAACCACTACAAAAATTTCAGGAAAAACTACTAGAATTAAATTTTGCTATATTTCTATATAACCCAACTTATACTTATCCTACAGCTGATAAATTAAAAGGCATGGAAGATCTAAAGTTTATTAACTTACCAGCTGATAGATTCAATAATATTACGTCTTGGTATATAAAGACCAAACGTATACTCTCTCGTAATAATTAAAACATTATTACGAAATAACAAATTAACAAATTAACAAACTATTATGAATGCAATGAAAGATTCAACTGATAATTTATTATCAGGTACTGAAGGTACGAAGAAAAAAACTCACCCTAACCCACGCAAAGCGGGGTCAACTTCGCAAGCAAAAAGAGTGCAGTTTAATCGTACCAAAAATAAAACTAACAAGAAAAAAACTCAAGGTCCTAAGGTAAAAACCATAGGAAATCAAAACAAAAATAAAACTCAAGGTCCTAAAACTCCTGTGCATCAAGTTGACACAGGCAGTAATAAAGCCAAGAAGAAAAGAAAATTTAAGCACGCTAAGAAGGTAAATAAAACTAACAAGAAGTCTGCCCGCCATGCTGGTGGAAAACCTCAGGGTCCTAGAAAAAAATCAGGTAAAACGATTAGTCCTCTAGGAGCTAAAAAGCTTAGAATTATTCCAATTGGTGGCTGTGAAGAAGTTGGTCGTAATATGACCATCTTTGAATACGGCAACGATATAATCGTAGTTGACATGGGTCTACAATGGCCTGAAGAGGACATGCCAGGTATTGATTATATAATTCCAAATATTGAATACCTAAAAGGTAAAGAAAAAAATATTCGTGGAGTTATAATTACTCACGGTCACTATGATCATATCGGAGCTATTCCACATCTTATTCCTAAAATGGGACATCCTACTATTTACGGAACTCCTCTAACTTTAGGAATTATTACTAAACGCCAAGAAGATTTTAAAGGTGAAAAGTCCTTAAAGTTAAAATCAATTACTACTGCTACAAAATTAGCTTTAGGTAAATTTAGAATTAGCTTTTTTGGAGTAAGTCACAATATCCCCGGCTCAGTAGGTGTGATTATAGATACTCCAAATGGTAAAATAGTTCACACTGGAGATTTTAAACTAGACCCTAAATCTTCCGGAGATGCTCCTACTGAAATTGCTAAAATTAAAGCATTGGCTAAAGAGAATGTAATTGCTTTGATGGCCGACTCTACTAATGCTCCTCAAACAGGGCACCAATTAACTGAAGGTGACATACAAAATAATATTGATGAAATATTAAAAAAGGCTCCTGGTAGAACTATAGTGGGTACCTTTGCTTCTTTGCTTGGTAGAATCCAACAAATTATTTGGGCAGCTGAAAAAATCAATAAAAAAGTTGTTATTGAAGGCTTTTCAATGAAAAGAAATGTTGAGTTGGCTCAACAGTTAGGTTATATGAAAGTAAAAAAAGGCACCCTGATACAACTTAAAGATATGCGCGACTATCCAGATAATAAAATTCTTATTATGTGTACTGGTGCTCAAGGCGAAGATAATGCTGTACTGATGCGTATTGCTACCAATGAACACAGAGTACTTAAAGTGGAAAAAGGTGATACTATAATCTTCTCCTCGTCTGTTATTCCAGGTAATGAAAGATCTGTTCAAAGATTAAAAGATAATCTATATCGAAAAGGCGCCGAAGTAATTAACTATAAGATGATGGATGTTCACGCAGGTGGACATGCCAAACAAGAAGATCTATACGAGATGATTCAAATGGTTAAACCAAAATATCATATTCCTGTTTATGGTAATCATTCTTTCTTAAAAATACATGGTAAAGTAGCCGAAAGGGCTGGCATACCAGTTAATCAAATATTTATTCCTGATAATGGACAAATTATTGAATTTGATGCCAAGGGTAATGGAACATTAACTAAAGAAAAAGCTAACTCTGAATATATCTTTGTAGATGGTTTAGGTGTAGGCGACGTATCACACGTGGTGCTACGTGATCGAAGAATGATGTCTGAAGATGGCATGGTAGTAGTAATTGCTACTATTGGTAAAAATGGTAAATTAATCCATTCCCCCGATATCATATCTCGTGGTTTTATCTATATGAGAGAAAATAAAGAGATCGTAGAGAGTATCCGTACTAAAGTAAAGAATATTGTGAACGAACACAATAAAACAAACGGAAAAATAAACGATGTCTATATTAAAGAATCCCTAAGAAATTCTCTTGGGCAATTCATATTTCAGAAGACAAAAAGACGACCAATGATCTTACCGGTATTAATAGAAGTATAAAATTTAAAGCCTCGAGTTGACCTTGAGGCTTTATTTAGATAAAATGTTAATATAAACTATTATAAAAAATAAATGAAGAAACTATTTTCTGGCGTTAAGCCAACAGGTAAAATTCATTTGGGAAATTATCTAGGAGCCCTTAAAAACTGGGTAGACCTACAAAGTAAATACGATTGTATATATTCAATAGTAGATATGCACGCTTTAACTATTGATATTCATCCCGATGAACTTAGAGACAATAGCCTTAAACTAGCTATAGACCTTCTAGCTTTAGGAATTGACCCCAAAAAATCATTACTTTTTCGCCAATCAGATGTAGTAGGGCATACTGAATTAGCTTGGATATTTAATTGTCTAACACCTGTATCAGAACTTGAACGAATGACTCAGTTTAAAGATGAGGCATCTAAAAAAACTGGTAATATAAATGCTGGCTTACTTACTTATCCAGTTTTACAAGCGGCTGACATCCTCCTCTATCGTGCTGAGACTGTACCAGTTGGTGAAGACCAATTACAACATTTAGAGTTAACCCGAATTATTGCCCGTAAATTTAATAACCGTTATCAAAGATATTTCCCTGAATCAAAACCTATTATCTCTCCAGCTCGTCGTGTAATGTCTCTTAAATACCCTGATAAAAAAATGAGTAAGTCTCATGGTGAGGCTAGTTATATTGCCATAAGAGATGATGAGGTCACAATAACTAAAAAAATAAAAAAAGCGGTAACTGATGAGCAAGGTATATTAAATTTATTAGAATTATATTCATATTTTGGTCAGAAAGAAAAATATGAAGAAATGATGGTCTTGCATAAATCTAATAAACTAATGAGCTTACAACTTAAAGAAGAATTGACTAAGGCTGTATTAGAATTTTTAAAGCCAGTACAAGAAAAAATAGCCTATTATGAAGATAATGAATCTAAAGTAGAAAAAATATTACGTAATGGAGCCAAGAAAGCCCAACGTCAAGCTGACCAAACTATGGCTCAAGTTAAACAAATCGTAGGTTTAAAATAAATAACAAAAAAACAGCCCTTCGACTATGCTCAGGACTGTTTTTTATTTTCTAAAAATTATTTTACTGACTTTATAGCTTTTTTTAATACTTTAGCAGAATTCTTAAATAATTTTTGCTCTTCTTTTGATAATTCTAAAGGTAGGGTTTCCATAATACCCTTACTGCCAACTATAGCCGGCGTAGATAAACAGACATTTTTAACACCATAAATATTTTCTATCAAATGTGAGACTGGCAAGATTATACGCTTGTCATGTAATATTGCCCTAATCACATAAGAAGCTGCTGATCCAATACCATAATAAGTAGATTGTTTCCCTTCAATAATGGTGTAGGCTGCGTTTTTAGTGGCTTCAAATATCTTTTTTTGATCTTTTTTATTAAAATTTTTGTGCTCAAGCAATTTGGAATTACCAATCCTAGCTGTACTCCAAACTGGGAATTCACTATCGCCATGCTCTCCCATTATATAAGCATGAATACTTTTAGCATTGATGTTTAATTTTTGACCAAGCAAGTGTCTAAAACGAGCCGTATCAAGAGTTGTTCCACTGCCCATAATCTGATATTTCTTTTTAGGAAACATTTTGATAGCAGCATAAGTCAAAACATCTACTGGATTAGTAATCATCAATACTACTATATTTGGATTAGCCTTAAAAATTTGAGGCATTATTTCTCGAATAATCTTGGTATTCTTTTCAACCAACGCCAAGCGAGTTTCACCTGATTTTTGAGCAGCTCCACAGGTAATTACCACCACTCCACTATCCTTACAATCATTATAAGTACCGACTTTCACATGAGTCTTTTTTGTAAATGGTACCGCATGTCGCAAATCCATAACCTGAGCCTTAGCTAACTTCTTATTAATATCAACTATAGCTATTTCTTCCGCACTGTCTTGGGTAACTAAACTATATGCTAATGTGGAGCCAACCATGCCAGCTCCAATTATTGTGACTTTGTTCTTCATATTTTTTTATTTTAATTTAATGCTTTTAGATTTTATTTTTCGACCGAGAAATTTCTCGGCAGCTTGATTAAATTTATAATTATCATTAGTGGTCAAAAAAATTCTACTAGGCTTTTTGGAAGGACTATCATATTCTGGGTGCCTATTTATATATTCCGCTAGTTTATCAGCTACAATCTGTCCACTTCGCAAAACCACTACCTCTGGTCCAAAACTATTGGCTACCATTTCTTGCAACCAACCATAGTGAGTACAACCAAGTACTATCGCATCAAGACTAGCTCTTTTGAGTGGCCTAATATACTCAGTCAAAATTATCTTAGTCTCAGGCATAGCCTCCCTAGACTCTTCAATTAAAGGCACTAATAATGGGCAAGCTTGTTGGACAACTCCAATGCTAGGATTTAAATCTGTAAATTCATTAATATAAGCATTAGATTCAACAGTACTACTTGTAGCCATTATACCTACTTTGGAATTCTTTTTTAATTCTGACACAGCCTCTACTAAAGGACGGATTACTCCCAAGACATTCCT
Source organism: Candidatus Komeilibacteria bacterium (assembly GCA_018656655.1). Classification (GTDB taxonomy): domain Bacteria; phylum Patescibacteriota; class Patescibacteriia; order UBA1558; family GWA2-36-10; genus XYD1-37-29. Next base: position 6,755 of record JABHYW010000065.1, read on the forward strand.
ACCTGGATATTTTTTGGGCAGGTATTCTTGTTGTAATTTACGGAGCGCCATAGCCGAGGCAGTATTGCAAGCAAAAATAATTAACTTACAACCTCTAGCAAATAAATAATCTACTGCCTCCTGGCTATATTGATATATTAATTTTTGACTTCTATCTCCATAAGGAGCACGTGCATTATCGCCTAAATAAATATAA
>JABHYW010000002.1 GCA_018656655.1 Candidatus Komeilibacteria bacterium
TAAATCCCCTGTTCAATTCCTTGGTAAAAGCTGAAAAAGCTTACTATAAAACACAAAAACCCTCTCAAAAAGAAAAGGTTTGTATGACCTCATCCGTGCCCTATTCTAACCCTAAGGATAAAATAAGAACCGAATGGGGTGCCCAGAGGGAATCGAACCCTCATTAGCGGCACCACAAGCCGCTGTGTTAACCGTTACACCATGGGCACCGCGTAGAGATTTCGCGATGCGAAACCCACGCGGCACGCCATTTATAAAATAGCGAGCTACGCAGATTTCACAACTTTCTACGTGGATTTTTTCTAAAATACTCTCTTAATTGCTTATCTAAATATTTCTTTCCCGAACCACTTTTTAAAAACTTTTCTCTATTAATAGCATCCTCTTTTAAAAGATACGCTTCATAATAAACAAGTATCCATGGCTTAAATTTAGTAGTATAAGGATCTGAACCATTATTATGATATAATAGCCTCTTTTTAACTGTCCTAGTAAATCCCGTATAGAGAGTTTTCTCTCTTAAACTTTGTAAAACGTACACATAGTACATATCGCTTTTCTTACTAATTACGTGACCAACCATGTTATAATCTCAATCATTTTGTGGCTGTGCCACGTGATGATGCGTCAGCATCATTTTTGTGGCGTGCCACGTGGGCGCAAAGCGCCTTTACGTGGTACCCCCAGCAGGAATCGAACCTACATCTACGGCTTAGAAGGCCGCTGTTCTATCCGTTGAACTATGGGGGCAGAACAAATAATAACTTTATTTAATTGTTTTAAAATACACCACCGTAAATACTCAAGATGTCTGTCGACCGAAGCCTTGGCGAAGGTGGAAACTATGGGAGCAGATATTTTGAACACGAACAACTATAACAACAAACCGCTTTTAAGTCAAGGTAAAATATGCTAAAATAAAGACATAAATAATAATACTAATAGTATGATATATCTTGGAGCGGATCACAATGGTTTTAAAACTAAAGAATACCTTAAAAAATATTTTGATAATAAAAATATTGATTATATTGATTTAGGAAATACTAAATTTCAAAAAACAGATGATTATCCTGACTTTGCCAAAGCTGTAGCTAAAAAAGTTCAAAAATCTAAAAAAGCTACTGGCATTCTTCTTTGTGGCTCAGGACAAGGTATGTGTATAGTCGCTAACAAATTCAAAAATATCCGAGCTATCCTAGGCTGGTCTTCAGCTGCAGCCCGTCGAGCTCGTCATGATGACGATGCTAATATACTCTGCTTACCAGCTTGGCGATTAACTAATGAAAAAACTCTACAAGTAGTCCGAGCTTGGTTAGCTACGGACTTCGGTAATTTAACTCGCTATAAAAGACGTATCAAAAAAATAAATATATAAATGTTTAAGAAAAAAGCCAAAGGCCCTGAGCGAAGTCGAAGGGTAAAAATAATTCCTTCTATACTATCAAAAAATAAGGCTGAATTTACTAAACATTTTAAAAAAGTCAGCTCTTATTTTAATTATGTTCAAATTGATATTATGGATGGTCAATTTGTAAAACAAAAAAACTCTATTACTCCTGATACTATAAAATATCTAACTCGCCAACATAAATTAGAAATTCACTTGATGGTAGATGGTGTTAGTAAATATATGACACGCTGGGCTAAACTCAAAAATGTTAAAAAAATTATTTGGCATTATGAGGCTAATAAAAATACGCAACGTATAGCAGCTATTAATAAATATCTTAAAGCTAAAAAAATAAAAACTGGTTTAGCAATCAATCCTAATACTTCACTGGCTAGTATAAAAAACATAATCTTTGATTTTGATACTATTCAATTTATGGGTGTAAAACCAGGTAAACAAGGTCAAAAATTTCAAAGTAAAATATTACCTAAAATAAAAGCTCTGCGTTACAAATTTCCTAATATCAATATAGAGGTAGATGGTGCAGTTAACGATAAGACTTTCAGGGCTATTACTAAAGCTGGCGCTAATATAGTCTGTCCGGGATCGTATTTTCAAAAAGCTAACAGTATAAAAGAGGCTTTGGCCAAATTAAAATAAAACCCCGCTTAGCGGGGTTTTTTAA
>JABHYW010000005.1 GCA_018656655.1 Candidatus Komeilibacteria bacterium
CTTCCATGGTAAATCTCCCAAAACCCGGGAGGTCCACCCCTGTACTCTTGCTCATCACCATGATGAAAAGACCACACCCCATATTTAGCAGAATTCAAAACACATCCCTTAATAATGCCAAATTCAAATCTTAATATAAAATCTAACTTATAACTTTTAATGTGTTCAACATCATTACGATTAAAAAATTCAGAAAAATTTCCTTGTTTGAGAACATTGCATACAATTTTAGGAATTTTTGATAACTCTTTACTCAGGGAAACACTTTTAGTTGCAATTGATCTTCTGCCTAAAATGTAAGAATAAATCTGCCATAAAAAAGAATTATATTTCAATAGTCTCAGTCTAGAGCTAAAATTACGCGGTTTTTCCAATCCATTTTGTATTAGCAAGGAACATTCAATCTGCTTATTGTCGATAAGTAGAGTTATAGCGTCAGCCTGCCATTTTGGAAATGAAGTGGTATCACCGCACATTATTCCGAATTTTAAATTGGAAATAGTCATAACGAAAGAAAACGATTTTTAGCATACTCTTTCATATCTATTAACACATCAGTACCCCATGGAGTCATTACAGATTTAGTACTAAGTAAAAATAAAGTTACCCAGGCATATGATCCAACTGAATGAGAATGGATTATATCTGGCTGAATATTTAAAAATATACGCCGAATTTTACGAATAAGGGATGCTATCCATACAATATAAGCAAATTTATTGACTGGACGTCTATCGCTAACAATATGTAATCTTGTAGGGTGAAAACTATTTTTGACATCGTCTAATCTGTACCCACATGAAAGGTCGTTCCAGGAAATAATACGGACCTCATGTCCAATTTTTGCAAAATAAGTCACCCACCTTAAAGTATGCTCGGCGACTATATCTGCAAAAAAAATGATTTTTAATTTTTTTCTCATTTCATGATATGTATTAATAGATTGATACCCACAATAATTACCTTTCTTCACGCATTAGAGGGTACAAAAAAATCGATGGGGAAAGCATTAGATAGAATAGCATACTATCATTTATATAAATAATAAATAGAATAAACAGTAGTAGTAAATATGCTGCAACAATATACACAGCCGGAATGACAAGATTTGTTTTTATGGCAAGTGCACACATATTAAATAGATGGACAATCAGCAGAACTAATCCAAGCCAGCCATTTTCAATAATAAATGCTGATAGGCCAAAAGTACCCTTAGAGGCAATACCCGCTAAATTACTACCAATTACACTTGTGGACATCCCATAGTTGTTGTACACACTATGGTATTCGTTAATAATTGATTTTCCGGCGTTTAAAAAACCTTTGCCAAATACCATATCCCATGTCGAGTTACCAATTGTGTTATATGCAGCAATATAATGAGCAACTCTATCAAAATCACGAGTCGATGAGCCAAGCTCACCGTCGCTTAAATAATTAATTAAAAAGCCACCTGAACTCAAAAAGTCGTCAATAAATGAGTAATTAAAAGTATCGCTAAACATCAATACATAGAAAGCTAGAAAAGAAATCAGCACAACCATTAATTTATAACTGAGCCTAAGAATATCAATAGCAATAAATACAATTAGAATTATGAGTATTGCCCTTGAATCGTAGAAAATAGCAACAAAAAGTGTTACTAAGTACACAACGGCCATCCTCAAATTCGAAATAATGTTGTTGAGACTTAACACTCTACTGTACAACAACAATGGAATAAAAATTAAACCCACATATGCTGTAGTTCCCCAGATAGCATACCAAGCCTTAACTTGAGCACTCTGTATATATCCCGGTTCTATCCCAAGAAATAACTTAAAAAACAATCCATATATAGCATAAAAAATACTGAAATATAAAATATATTTATGTATTTTCTTGAGCAGAATAAACCTACTATAATTATTTAATTTATCGTGTAAATAAAATAGGATTAACTTATTTGCTAACACTATGCCAACTAAAATTACAGCCCATCTTATTTTTCCTAAATAAGGATCGTAATAAAGACCAAGTATTAATGAAAAAAATAAGTAAAAAAATAAAATATTAAAGGAATTATTTGCCTTTTTAAAGTAGTAATTAATATACAAACTAGAACTTCTGAATATTTTATTTTTCTCTTTATAGTTATACATAAGAATAAGAAAAATTAAAAAGACCATCTCATCAATTAAGGAAATACCATAGAACCTCAATGAGCCACTAACAAAAATTATGGAAATAAGTACCGAATATAAATTGAACTTACTCTGATTTTTATAATCACCTTCTATCATTTGAATTACTGATTACTTACCTAAACCAAACCAAGTTATAGAGTTATTTAATAGTCTTTGCACCGTATTTTTTTCCATACATTAGTTTTTTCACATTTTTAATCTTGCCTTTTATTAAAGAATCATTAATGCGAATTTCAGAGCCACTCTCTACCAAATATTTAACCTTATTATTTAACAAAGTTGCATTATTTACGGTGCCAGAGGCACCACTAAATTCACTTTTTTTATTAAATAAAGCAAAAGCAACATTATTATGTGAAAGTTTCACGGTATCAAATATAAATGATGATGAATCTTTGGCGCTAATTGCTATACCTGATTCTTGAATAGTAACACTCTTGCCTATTATTCTTGATTTTTCACCTATACTTATAGCCTTATCTAATGCAGATTTAATAACCACTGAATCAATATTAACTTCCGAACCTGAAACGTCAATAGCATCATTTCCAATATTTATAAAATTTGAATTTATAATTTCGCCATGAGAGAAATCAGAATCGAAAGCATCGGAAGGATTATCTTTAA
>JABHYW010000006.1 GCA_018656655.1 Candidatus Komeilibacteria bacterium
AAGTGTAGCTGGTTATACACATAAAAAGGGGGATATTTGTGATATATGGAAAGAACTACCACCGGATACAGATAACCCTATTCTTTCTCCAGAAGAATATTTTAAATGTGAATGTAAGAAAGACTTACAAAAAATTATAGATTCTCTAAAAACAGAAGCTCATTTAGAATAATATAAACCTTCGAGATTATATATAACTACCTTAAAAAGCCATCAAAAATTCCAATGCCTGTGATCTCCTTGATCGTTTGCAGAAACAGCTTCTGCGAAGTATATTGCAGAGGAACCTGTTTATGTGTGGTGATATAAGTTCTTTAGGAGAAACTGATAGGGGTCATTATTATTGTCTTGGCTCTACCTGCACTTATAATGAGGAATGTATATATTCAAATACTGGAAGTGTAGCTGGTTATACACATAAAAAGGGGGATATTTGTGATATATGGAAAGAACTACCACCGGATACAGATAACCCTATTCTTAATCCAGCAGAATATTTTAAATGTAAATGTAAGGCAGAGGCACCTGTTTATGAAGGCGAGTATTAGTTTACTCTAAATGAGTGTCATTTTTTAAAGATACTATAGTATCTTGCAAATCTTGATTATTTATATATTTTTTATCAGTTAATATTTCTTTAGCCCATTTTTGGGCTTTTTTGATTAAATTAACTTCTGATAATTTGGCAATTTTTAATTTTATAAGACCAGTTTGTTTATTACCAAATATCTCTCCACTGCCACGAAGTTCCAAGTCTAGGTCAGCTAATTTAAAGCCATCGTTTGTTTGAGTAAGAGCTTTTAGTCTAGTTGTATTACTTTGAGAACTATCAGTAGTAAATAACATACAAAAACTTTCTTTATCATTACGGCCAATTCGTCCTCTAAATTGATGTAATTGACTAAGACCAAATCTTTTCGCACTTTCTATAATCATCATAGTGGCACCGGGTATATCAACACCTACTTCAATTACAGAGGTAGCTACTAGGATTGGAAATTTATTATTTTTGAAATCTGCCATTATTTTTTCTTTGGTTTTAGATTTTAATTTTCCATGTAACATTCTAATATCTAAATCAGGGAAAATATCTTTATTTAGTTTTTTATATTCACTAGTAACAGATTTTACGCCGAGCTTATCGCTCTCGTCTATTAGGGGACAAATTATAAAAGCTTGTTCTTGGTTTTTTATTTTATCTAATATAAATTTATAGGCATCTTGTCTTTTATTATCGGGCACCAAAAATGTTTTTATATCTTTACGGCCAAGTGGTTTTTCTTTTATTAGGGAAATATCAAGATCACCGTAAAGAGTTAAGGCTAGGGTGCGGGGGATAGGTGTGGCAGTCATAGATAATAAATGAGGAGCCTTGTCATCTTTATTTTTGTTTTTTAGTGCCTTTCTTTGTTTAACACCAAAACGATGTTGTTCATCTATAATTACAAGACCTAGTTTATTAAAGTTGACTTTGTCTTGGATTAAACTATGAGTGCCAATAATAAATTTTAACTTACTAGAAGATATTTTTTTAGCTAAAGAACTTTTAGTAACTTCAGCTCCATCACCTAATTTTTGGCTAGTTCTAGTCAATATAGCAATATCTTTGAGATATTTTGTAGGTAGAATTTTTATTATGTTTTTAAAATGCTGACTGGCTAATATTTCGGTAGGAGCCATTAAAGCTACTTGCACACCACTAGATATAGCATTTAAACCTGCTAGAATAGCCACTATAGTTTTACCAGAGCCTACATCGCCCTCAAGCAGCCTGTTCATTGGTATTGTCTTATTAAGATCAGCTAGTATGTCATATAGAGCTTTTTGCTGGTCTAGGGTTAGTAACCAAGGCAAATCTTTTAATATTTGATTGGTTAATTTATTATCTAGTGGTATTTGATAGGTATTTTGAGATTGATAATCTTGCTTGGCTAATTGGTATTTTATTTGTAGGTAGAATAATTCTTGGAATTTTAATCGTTGGCTGGCTTTTTTTAAAGTACGTTTATCTTCTGGAAAATGG
>JABHYW010000007.1 GCA_018656655.1 Candidatus Komeilibacteria bacterium
ACCACTTGTTGATAAATATAAAGTGTTATATCTAAAAAAACTAAAGGTACTATCATAGCCCATATAAATGGCATAGATAACATATGCCTTATTCTTTTGTTTGACTCATTTAAATATTCCATTGTTTATAATAAATTAATATAAAAGCCAATACATTATAACACACTAATAAAAATTATACCTATTGTTCCACGCATAAAATTATTTCTTAATTGCTAAGATAATTGTCCAAGGAAAAGAAATTCTAACTTCAATAATATCAAAATATTGAGTGACCAATTTTGTTATTCCTCTTTTCCCCCAAAAATTTACATGTTCTGGATCTTTGCCCCACAATTTTATATTACTACCTCTCAAAAGATTACCCCAAGTAAAAAACGGTTCTAATGGTACTGAAATAAGACAATATTTTTTGGTTAATCTAGAATATTCAACCAAGGCTTTTTGTGGTGATTCAATGTGTTCTAAAACTTCCAAACTAATAATTAAATCATATTCTTTATCTTTTAATTTTGTGTCCGTAGCACTAGCTTGAAAAAAATTATTATCTGGTAAGATACTCTTGGCTACCTGTAAACTTTCTGGAGATATATCCAATCCATCTATCTGCCAATCATTTCTAATTTTATGCAATCTACGCATAACCATAGCCTCTCCACAACCAATATCCAAAACCTTAGACACTCCTTGCAAAGAGTTGCTTATATTTTCTATCGTGGACAAAAATTTATTAATTAAAATCCTTTTAGCTATATTTTTAGTATGATATTTTTGAAAATTTCTAGAATCGCACATAAGATTATTTTCTTAATAAATAAATTAGCTCTTTTTTGGGTAAAGCTAAATATTTTTTCCTATTATCGCTCAAAAGAGTTAGATAATCAATAGCATCTACCTTGAAGCCTGCCTGCTCTAAACGATCTTTGTAGTCCAAGCCATACAAACGTAAATGATCATGCTGACCAAAATATTTTTCCCTATCTTTAGGACTAGTAATATTTTTATCTTCAAAAGTCTTAATTCTAGAAAAGTCCATAGGTACCTGAACTATAGCCCAAGCATTTGGCTTAAGTACCCGCCATATTTCTTGCATAGCTTTCTTGTCATCATCTATATGTTCTAAAACATGATTACAGATTAAGACATCAAATTCATTATCATCAAATGGTAAGTTTTTTATATCTGCTTTTACTTGAGCCAATGGGGATTCTAAGTCACTGGTTACATAATCTACATTGTTCATTTTTTTTATCTTCTTATAAAAAGCTTGCTCTGGTGCTATGTGTAATAATCTTATATTATCTTTAAAAAAATTTGTTTTATCTTTAAAAAATAACCATAACAAACGATGTCTTTCTAAAGACAAACAGCCTGGACAGAGGACATTTTTACGAATTGGTCGTCCATAATCAAAAAACTTCCAAAAAGATTTTTGGCAAATTGGGCAATAAAATTTATGTCCATAAAAAAATATACTAAAAATTTTAACAAATAAAAAACTCAAAATAATTAAATATTTACGAGGAATTTTGTTTATTAAAAATAGTTTAGCACTTTTCATTCAAATTATTTTAAAGGCATAATAAGATTAGCCAAAAAAGGAAATTCTAAAGTTTTTGCTGAGCTATCAGATAACTCAAGTAAAACAAAATTACTCCAAGGATTTATTAGACCTACAATTGAAATAATAGTAGAAAAAAATAAGACTATTAAAAAAGATATTTTAAAAGATATTTTGATAGGCTGACTAAAAATGTTAATTAAAAATATATAAAGAAGTGGGGTTATAGCTATTAACCATCGAAAACCAAAAGCTGTTCCTGTATATATAGAGATTTTAAAAGTATAAAAAGCTAACAAGGATAAAAAAGCAAATAAAACAATAATGGCTTCTTTTCTAAAAGATGACTTATTCTTAAAAACTTTCCAAAAGCCATAACATGAAAAAATTAAAATAGGCGAATAAGAAAAAAGACCATGTGTGCCTATCAAAATATTTATAATATAAAATAAAGGATTTTTTCTAGTGTTAAAGGCTACTTTAGTGATTATCTGTTTTTTTCCACCTAAAAAATTGATTACATTATTATTACCATCCCAATATTCTGGTAAAAATTGCGGTGGTAAAAAAGTACCTACTATTTGATAATTTAAAAATAAATGTAAAGCTAAGAATGGAATTGCCCCTAAAATATAAAAATATAATTGTCTTTTAGGAAAATTAAAAAAAATATAAATAAAAAATAAAACTAGAAATAATAAGCCAGTAGGCAAATCTAAAACCGCAGCTATAGACGCAAAAAGACCCATCAGAAATAAGCCTTTTTTATAATTTTTTAATACTTTTAATTTTAATTTCAATAAATAATAGAAAGAGGCTAACAAGAAAGCACCTGCTATAGTATGATTATTTAAAGTAGTAGCATATGGCAAATACAAAGTACCCAAACCAAAACCTAAAAGTAACCAACTTTGATATTTCTTTTTTATATTTAATAATTGAAAAATTTTATAAAATAAAAATAAAATCCACAGATAACTAAGACCACTAAGAATAATAGTAATGATATAAACTGACATATCTACTTCTGAAAATTTCATCTGTAAGTCAAAAGCGAAAAAATTATGCAGCACATAATAAATTCCTGCTCCTGCCAATGATAAAACTGGCGGCTTGGAAGAATAATAATGTTCTTGGCGGAAAATTTTATCATTGGTAACACTATGATAATCATCTATTGCAAAAGTTTGATGCTCCACCAAAGCCTTCATGGTTGCAAAACGTGAAGAAACATTAACACTAGCTAAATAAAATTGAGTACTCACAAAAATAAATACAGCAAAAAGAAAAAAAGCTAACACTATATGACGCTTATACTTATCTTCTTTTAAACTACTAAAAAAATCTCTGATCATTGTTTTTTTATATATTTGTCTTTATCTTTTGAAATATCCTTTCTAACAATAAGCTCTCCTAAAAACCCCATTGATACTAATTGGATTCCTATAATCATAAGAAGTACTCCCAAAAATAATAATGGTCTATTGCCAATAGCTTGTCCAGTAAACCAAATAATTGTGAGGTATAAAGATATGAGTAATCCAATCCCAAAAGAAATTAGCCCCACATTACCAAAAAAATGAGCTGGCTTTCTTTGATATTTGGTCAAGAAAACTACATTAATAGGATCCAAAATATAATTACTCAATCTCTTTAGTCCAGAGCGTCCATATTTTGATTCTCCAAACTGTCGGGTATTATGTTTTACTTTTAGCTCTCCTACTTTAAATCCTTGTTGATAAGCTAGAAAAGGCAAAAATCTATGGAGCTCTCCATAGACTTCTATACTCTTTACTACTTCTTGTTTATAAATTTTGAAACCACAATTGAAATCATGAATTTTTAATCCAGAAAGTAATGAAACTGTAAAATTAAAAATTTTAGAAGACAATATTTTTACAAAAGGATCCTTTCTTTTATATTTCCAACCTGAAATAAGATCATAGCCACTATTTATTTTTTCAATAAGCCTTGGTATTTCACCTGGATCATCTTGTAGGTCTGCATCCATGGTAACAACTAAATCTCCCAGGACTTGCTCAAAGCCTACAGCCAAAGCGATAGACTTACCAAAATTTCTCTTAAGCTCTATAATACGCAAATGCTCATCTTGAGCAGACAAAGTTCTTAATATTTTTACTGAAGTGTCTCTAGAACCATCATCGATATATAAAATTTCATAATTGATTTTTAATTTAACTAAAACTTCTTTTAATCTTTTATTCAATTCTCCAATTGACTCCTCTTCATTGTACAAAGGAATAATGATGCTTAGATTCATAGGTTAAAATTATTAAATACCCCAATAAAATAAGGTTAAAATTTTACTAATGTATGTTCAAATAAGTATATATACTATACCTCTTTTTTACTTATTATTCAATAAAAAACCAAAATCTGGTATAATACAAATATAAATAGTAAACAATACTATGGAAGAAACAAATATCGTAAATGAAAATTTACAAACCCCTCCTAATAATCAAGACCCTACTACAATTGATCCTAATTTTGCTAATCCGACACCTCCATCTGATACGCCAGTCAATCAAATAGCTAATCAAGATTTACCACCCGAAGCAGCTAATCAAATAAATCCTGCAAATGATGTTCGACAGGATCAGACGGCTATCTTTGGTAAAAGTGAATTATTGAATGCCAATGATATATTAAGTAAAATATTGGCTATTAAAGTTGGGAATAGAGTGGCTGATTTAGGAACTGGCGGTGGCATGTTTACATTGCAAGCAGCTAGATTAGTAGGTGATCAAGGAGAGGTTTATGCTGTAGATATTATAAAACCTATTCTTAGTGATATAGAATCTAAAGCTCGGATGGCTAATCTATACAATATCAAAACTGTTTGGAGTAATATTGAAATATTAGGTGCTACCAAAATACCAGAGGCTACTTTAGATTTTGTCTTATTAATAAATACACTATTCCAATCAAAAGAAACTGACAAAATGATTGCCGAAGGAGCCAGGCTCTTAAAAAGTGGAGGTAAAATGTTAATAATTGATTGGAGTGATACTAGTACTGGCCTAGGTCCACACAGCGATCGACAAGTAGACCCAAATAATCTAATCGATCAAGCTCAAAAAACAAACCTAGTATTGGAGCAACAATTTAAGGCCGGACAATATCACTTTGGCATGATATTCATAAAACAATAAACTTATTTAAAAAAACAACCCTTGACTAGGGCTGTTTTTTTATCTAACATATAAGTAATTAAAATAATCACATGAATTTAGAAAAACTTTTTGACCTAGCTTATATGTTCAATCGCTTTCCTCCGGCTGGCTTTTCCTGGCCAATTAGAATAGCACTACTTTTAATATTTGTAGGTTCTATTATATTAGCTCTATACGCTCAAAAAAAGATAAACGAAAAAGGGCTAAGTAAAAAACTATGGCAGAAAATACAAGTTTGGGGCTGGACCAATGGTTTAGTAGGTCTATTATTTGTATTTTTTAGAGAGGTTAAGACAATATATCTTGGTTCTCGTGGCTGGCTCTTAATTTTTATTATCATAATGTTAATTTGGTTAGCTTTTATTATTAAATTTGCTAAAACAAAAATACCCAATAAAGAAGCTCAGGATAAAAAAAAGCAGGAGTTTGATAAATGGTTACCAAAAAGAAAATAATTATTTAATATTACATTTTCTAATAAAAACAGGTCTTAAAATCTGTTTTTATGTTAAACAAAAAATCACTAGGCCAATATGGGGAGCGAATAGCCTTAAGTTATTATCAAAAACTAGGTTATAAATTAATTACCCAAAATTATTATAGTCGTTACGGTGAGCTTGATCTAGTCCTAAAAAAAGATAACAAAATTACTGTAGTAGAGGTCAAAACTAGATACGGTCCGCAATTTTATTGGCCTGAAGAAAGTATTAGTAACAAAAAAATAAACAATATCTATATAACTTATCAGCTATTAGCCAGGCAGGAGAAACTATCTGAGTTTTTTTATCTAGATGCTTTTATTATTGAAATCAATGGCTCTAAAGCTAAAATTAGACGCTATCAAATATAATATTGACTAAATATATAAAAAGGAGTATTATTATATATGTTAAGGTCAGTTTACTATAGTAGACTGGCTCTTTTTTATAAGCGACGTAAGGTGAGTGAAATATAATATAAATTTATATTTCTGAACCGAGGAGCTTATATAATTATATATAAGATAAATAACTAAAAAAAAGAACTATGGCAACAAACGATATAGCAGCAGCTATAAAACAAATTGCCGACGAAAAAAACTTATCTATGGAGGCTATTATCGGAGCTATAGAAGCAGCTCTGGCCGCAGCTTTCCGTAAAGAGTTTGGCAATAAAAACCAAAACATCAAGGCAGTTTTTAACGCTGACAATGGTCAGACGGCTATTTTTGATGTAAAAACTGTAGTCGATGACGTAGATTTAGAAGAGGAAGAAAAACTAGTCGAAAAACAAAAGGAGAAAAAAGAGGCTGGTGATGAAATCCCTGAAGATGAGCTAATTAAAAGATTTAATTCCCGCTCAGAAATTATGCTGACCGAAGCTAATCAAGATGGTGGTGATTATAAAATTGGCGATATCATAGAAACTAAATTAGAAGTACCTGAGGAATATGGACGCATGGCTGCTCAGACTGCTAAGCAAGTAATTGTTCAGCGCTTACGTGAAGCTGAACGTGAGCATATCTTCAATGAATACAAAGATAAGGAAGGTGAATTAGTATTGGGCACAATTCAAAGAAAAGAGGGTAGAAGATTTATCGTTGATTTAGGTAAGGCTAATGCAATTCTACCAATTGAAGAACAAATTAGAACTGAACGATATAATATTGGAGCTCGACTGAATTTTTACATCGTAGAAGTACGTGTAGGAAATAAAGGCCCAGAAATTGTATTGTCTCGTACTCATCCAGATATCGTCCATGAACTTTTTGCTACTGAAGTTCCTGAAATTGCCGCTGGTACAGTAGAAATTAAATCTATTGCTCGTGAAGCAGGCTCTAGATCAAAGATAGCTGTAATCGCTACTGAAGAAAATATTGACCCAGTTGGTTCTTGCGTAGGTCAACGTGGCTCTAGAGTTCAAACTGTTATTAATGAATTAGGTGGAGAAAAAATTGATATTATAGAATGGGATGAAGATGAAAAAATGTTCATCGCCAATTCTCTTTCCCCGGCCGAAATAGAAAATATTGATACTAATAAAGAAGAACAAACTGCTTCTGTGAAAGTAGTTGATGACCAACTATCATTAGCTATTGGTCGTGGTGGTCAAAATGTAAGATTAGCTGCTAAATTGACTGGCTGGAAAATAGACATTATTTCTTCTGAAACTGGTGATAAAATTTCTGGTGATAAAAAAGACGTGTCGTCCGAAGCTTCAGCGAAGGATGAAGATGAAAAACCTAAGGATAAAAACAGTAAAGAAGAAGTAAAAGAAGAAAAGAAAGATACTAAAAAAGAAGATAAAGAAGATAAAAAGGAAAAACCGAAAAAAAAAGTTGCTAAGTCTAAAAAAGAAGATGAGGATGTTAAGGAAACTAAGCCAAAGAAAAAGGCTAGTAAAAAAACTTCTAAGGCTACTAAAAAAGACAAAGATATTAAATAATTTTTATATTAATAAATTAGAACATTATGAACAATGTAATTCTTTTGGCTATTATAGCCAGTGTAGTATCTATCGTATTCGGTATGCTACTAATCAAAAAAATCTTAAAAAACCCTGCTGGAGACGATAAAATGAAGGAAATTGCTAAGGCCATTCAAATAGGTGCCAAAGCTTACCTTAGTCGTCAATATAAAACTATTGCTTATTTAGCAGGAGCTTTATTTATAATCCTAGGCTTTGCTACTGACTGGAGCACAGCCCTAGCATTTTTAGTAGGAGCTGTTCTATCAGCTGCGGCTGGTATTATTGGTATGAATATTTCTGTTCGTACTAATGTCCGTACTGCTGAAGCTGCTCGCCAAGGCATCCAACCAGCTATGAACCTAGCTGTTCTAGGTGGAGCTGTAACGGGTATGCTGGTAGTTGGCTTAGCTCTATTAGGAGTAGCCCTTATGTTTACTTTACCATTTATAGAAGTTCATCACTTAATAGGACTTGGTTTTGGTGGTAGTTTAATTTCAGTTTTTGCTAGACTAGGTGGCGGTATTTTTACCAAAGCAGCTGACGTAGGCGCTGACCTAGTTGGTAAAGTGGAGGCTGGTATTCCGGAAGATGATCCAAGAAACCCAGCTGTTATTGCTGACAATGTAGGTGACAATGTAGGTGATTGTGCTGGTATGGCCGCTGACTTATTTGAAACATATGCTGTTACTTTAGTAGCTACAATGTTATTAGGATCACTTACGTTTACTGCTAATGAAAATGCAGTATTATATCCTTTAGCTCTAGGAGCCATCGCTATTCCATCTTCTATTATTGGCTTATTCTTTATTAGATTAGCTAAAAATAAAAGTGTAGAAGAAATTGAAAAGAAAGACCTCATTATGAAGGCTCTATATAAAGGCTTGATTGCTGCTGGTGTTTTAACTGCTATTGGCTTTTACTTTGTAACCAAGCATATGATGGCTGATCTAGTATCTAGAAGTTATATGGACATTTATTATGCTTCTTTGGTTGGTCTAGTGGTAACTGCTTTTATTGTTTGGCTTACAGAATATTATACTTCTACAAAATACAAGCCTGTGCAATCAATTGCCAAGGCTTCTGAAACTGGTCATGGCACAAATGTTATTCAAGGTTTAGCTATTTCTATGAAAGCTACTGCCTGGCCAGTATTAGTAATTGTGGCTGGTATTATAGCTGCTTATAGTTTTGCTGGATTATATGGAATTGCTATCGCTGCTATGGCCATGCTTTCTCTAGCTGGTATTATTGTAACTATTGATGCCTATGGTCCAATTACAGATAATGCTGGTGGTATTGCTGAAATGGCTAAAATGCCAGAAGAGGTTAGAAAAATTACTGATCCTTTAGATGCTGTTGGTAATACAACCAAGGCTGTTACTAAAGGTTATGCCATTGCCTCAGCTGGCTTAGCTGCCTTAGTTTTATTTGCAGCCTATACGCAAGATTTAGCTAAACATAATATTAATCTTGAATTTGCATTAGACAATCCTTATGTATTAGCTGGATTATTTATTGGTGGTTTATTACCTTATATCTTTAGCGCTATGTCAATGGAAGCTGTTGGTAAAACTGCTGGTTTTATTGTTAAAGAAGTTCGTCGACAATTTAAAGAACATCCTGGTATTATGGATGGTAGCGAAAAACCAAACTATACTTCTGCAGTCGACATTGTAACCAAAGGAGCTTTAAAACAAATGATAGTGCCTGCTCTTATCCCAGTATTAGTCCCAATCCTTATTGTCTTAATTTTTAGAGGAGACAATGGTTGGTTAGTACTTGGTGGTACCTTAGTAGGTAGTATTGTAACTGGAATATTTCTTGCCTTATCTATGACTTCAGGTGGTGGAGCTTGGGATAATGCTAAAAAATATATTGAAAGTGGTAATCATGGCGGTAAGGGCTCTGAAGCTCATAAAGCTGCTGTGACTGGTGATACAGTTGGTGATCCTTATAAAGATACAGCTGGTCCTGCTATCAATCCAATGATTAAAATTTTAAATGTTGTAGCACTATTACTGGTTGCTATATTAATAGCCTAAATATTATGAATATTACTAAAAAAGATTTAGAGAAAAACCAAGTAGAATTATCTATTGAAGTATCTCTAGAGGAAATGAAACCTCACTTGGAAAAAGCTGCAGAAAAAATGAGTAAAAAAACAAAATTACCTGGCTTTAGACCTGGTAAAGCTCCCTATGAATTAGTGAAAAATAAATTTGGTGAAATGGCCATCTATCAAGAAGCTCTTGATATGATTATTAGCGATTCATTTTATAAAGCTATAACTAGAGAAAAAATTGCCAGCGTAGGACAACCTGAAATTAAAGTTGAAAAAATTGCTCCGGGCAATCCACTCTCTTATACTGCTACAGTAGCTTTATTACCAAAAGTCACTCTAGGTGAATGGCAAACACTAAGCATAAAGAAAAAATCAATAAAAGCTAGTCAAGAAGATATGGCTAAAACTTTAGAGCAATTGCAAAATATGCAGGTTAAAGAAAGTTCTGTTGAACGAGCTGCTAAAAAAGGTGATAAAGTTGAAGTTAATTTTGAAGTTTTAATTGAGAAGGTAGTAATTGAAGGTGGTAAAAATCCAAAATATCCAATGGTAATCGGTGAAGGTCGCATGATACCTGGTTTTGAGGATAAAATTATTGGAATGAAAAAAGATGATAAGCAAGAATTTGAATTAAGCTTTCCAAAAGAATATTTCCAAAAAAATCTAGCTGGTAAGCGAGCAACATTCAAAGTAAAATTACTTAGCGTAGCGGAGAGAGAATTACCAAAACTAGATGATGAATTTGCCAAATTAATGGGTATGAAAACTATAGATGAATTAAAAACTCAATTATCAAATAATATCAAACAAGATAAAGAGTCTAAGGAAAAACAACGTGTTGAAGGTGAAGCAATCCAAGCTATAGTCAAACAAGCTAAGATTGAAGATGTTCCTGAAAAATTAATTGATAGTGAAGTACATAAAATGTCTCATGAATTAGAGCACAGTATTTCTCAACAAGGTATGGATATGGCTGGATACTTAAAATCGATTAAAAAAACTCAAGAAGATTTGAAAAAAGATTTTCGTCCTCAGGCTGAAGAAAGAATAAAGGCCGCTCTAGTAATGCGCCAAATTTCTGAAGAGGAAAAAATCAAAATTGACGATAAACAAATTGATGAAGAAATTAAAAAACAGACCGAGATGCATAAAGATAATAAAGATGCTATCAAAAACATCTCTCACCCTGGTTATCGCCAACACTTAGCTAATATGATGGCTAATCAAAAAATAATTGAGCTAATAGCTCAAAAAATCGTTAAATAAATTCTTAGCCCTATACCATAACGGTATAGGGCTTTTTTGTTTAAAATAAAAATGTTATAATAAATATAATATTTATAATTATAGACTATGTATAAAAAAGAATTAAAAATTGCGAAGCAAGTAGCCCAGCAAGCAGGTAAATATCTTGGAAAAGAATTTTTAAATTGGCATGGAAAAACTGAATATAAAAACTCTGACGAAGCTGTAACTCGTTGTGATAAAAAAGCTGAAAAAATGATTATTACTAAGCTGAAAAAATATTTCCCTACATATTCTTTTTTGGGTGAAGAAAGTGGACTAACTGACAAAAAAAGTGATTATTTCTGGACTATAGATCCACTAGACGGTACTAATAACTTTATTCATCATAATCCAAATTTTACTGTATCTATTGCTTTGCTGTATAAAAATGAAGTTATCTTGGGTGTTACCTATGCACCAATATTAAATGAAATGTATTGGGCTGTTAAGAATGAGGGTGCTTATAAAAATAATAAACCTATACATATTTCTAAAATAAAAGTTTTAAATAAAGCAGTAGTTTGTTATAATCATGGCCGTGGTATATCTAGCAGAACTAAATCTTTTAAAGCTTTTCAACATTTTCAAATTAATGCTTATCGGTCTCGTAATTATTTCTCTACTACTTTACAAATGGCTATGGTAGCAGCTGGTCATCTAGATGTCTATATGGTACCCAAAACAAAACTATGGGATGTAGCAGCTGGTATTATTTTATTACAAGAGTCTGGTGCCCAAGTTACTGACTGGAAAAACAAAGATTGGAAAAAATCATCAACCAGTATCTTAGCCGCTAATAAACCACTGCACACTATAATGCTTAAAGAGTTTAAAAAGCTTAGACTTGCCTAAAATATAAATATTTGTTAAATTATCATCCTTAGGCCACGTAGCCAAGTGGTAAGGCAGAGGTTTGCAAAACCTTTATTCGGCGGTTCGATTCCGCCCGTGGCCTCCAATAGAAAATAAATAAAGTTACCCTCTGGATGGGTAGCCTCCAGTCTTCGCCCTAAAGCGAAGACTGCCCTGCGAAGCTTTATGCGTAGCATGGGCAATAAATAGTTTTTTATCAATTCAGCTTAGGCTTCGACTGGCACGCCACTTTTTTGAGCTTATTAAGCTCTTTTTTGTTTATATAAAAAAGAGGCAAATTATTACTATAATCTGCCTCTTAACTTCCTTCGGCTATAAAGCCGGACAACATTTAGTTGCCGCAGTCCTAAGATTGTATCTAGAACCACAAGTTGGACACTTAAACTCACCGCCTATTCGTCCTGATTCTTTAGCCTTAAGCACAAGCTCTTCGAATTTGACAGTTGGCGGATCCAAGACAAGTACAGAGTCATTATTGCCGGGACTATGGTTCGAAGCACTACTCTTCTTAGGAGCAGACACTATGTTAAGCGCCGATTTAGCTCCGGCACCTTCTGAAACATCTGACTTACTAGACAGTTTATTATCAACAATTTCCTGTAAAACCCAGTCCGAACCTAATTGATTTAGATCGGAGCTAAGACTATCTGCTGACGTTTCCCTTGGCATAGGGTTTTCTCCTTTAATTAATGAAATGAACGATTTCTACTATACTGGATATTATAATATATACTCATCTTAGTCAATAAAAAAATAGCCTTATATAAGACTATTTTTTTGGTACCGGCGATCGGACTTGAACCGATACGGCATTACTGCCACAGGATTTTAAGTCCTGCGTGTCTACCAATTCCACCACGCCGGCAAGTTTGGAGCGAGTGACCGGGCTCGAACCGGCGACCTTTTCCTTGGCAAGGAAATGTTCTAGCCAACTGAACTACACTCGCTTAAAACACAAGTATTATACAATAAATACCGATAAAGTCAAGATATTTTATACTTGGTTTTAGACTATAAAAATGCTATTATAAACTAAAGTAAATACACATAAATATGCCTAAAAAACTCCCAAAATTAGTGATTATAGACAGTAATGCTCTACTCCATAGGGCCTGGCATGCTGTACCCCCGCTAAAGACAAAAGACGGTACTGTAGTCAATGCTGTTTTTGGTTATACCTCATTACTTCTAAATATTATTAAAAAATTAAAGCCTGAATATATCATTGCTTCTTTTGATTTAGCTGGAAAAACTTTTCGTCATGAACAATATAAAGAATATAAAGCCCAGCGTGTCAAACAAGCTGATGAATTTTATGATCAGTTTCCTTTGAGTAAAGATGTCCTAGCTGCTTTTAATATCCCCATCTTAACCAAGGCTGGTTTTGAAGCTGATGATGTTCTAGGAACTATTAGTAAAGAGGCTTACGAACAACACGAAGATCTAGAAATTATTATTATTACTGGAGACTTAGACGCCTTACAATTAGTAAATGACCGAGTTAAAGTTTTGACTCTCAAAAGAGGCTTTCATGAAACCATTACCTATGACATTGCGGCTGTCGAAGAGCGTTACGGATTAAAACCAACTCAATTAATAGATCTCAAGGCTATTCAAGGAGACAGCTCTGATAATATTAAGGGTGTTAGAGGAATCGGTGCTAAAGGTGCTACCAATTTAATAAAAGAATTTGGATCTTTAGATAATGTATATAAAAAAATTGAAAAATCTGATGTTAAAGAACGAATTAAACAACTTTTACTTGACCAAAAAAAAGAAGCTTATGAAAGTCAGCACTTAGTAACCATTGTTAAAGACGTACCACTAAAATGGAAGCTGGAAGAAGCTAAATTTTCTGAATTTGATAGTGAGGCGGTCTATAAAATATTCCAAAAATTAGAATTTACCTCTCTGCTTAATAAAATACCTCATCACAAATCTGAAATTAATAATAATACCTTCACTGAAAATAAAGATATCGATTACAAGACTATAAAAGATATTAGTGGTTTTGAAGATTTTTATAAAATCCTTAGTGCTCAAAAAATATTTGCCTTTGACACTGAAACGACTGGCTTGGATGTTATAAATAAAAAAATGTTAGGAATTTCTTTTTCTTGGCAGGCTAAAACTGGCTACTATATAGAATTAAATAACCCTAAGTTTAATAAACTAGTTCTAGCCAAATTAAAACCAATTTTTGAGAATAATAAAATAGCTAAAATTTGCCATAACGTAAAGTTTGATTATAAAGTGTTAAAAGTTTTAGATATAGAATTGAAAGGCGTAGCGTTTGATACCTTATTAGCCGCTTATCTAATTAATCCTAGCCGAGGTTTACGTTTAGAAGAATTAGCCTTTTCTTATTTAGGTTATAAAAAGCTTAAATTAATAGATTTATTAGACGAAAAACCTAAAAGGAAAAATGATATAGATATTATGGCTATTAACCCAGCTAAATTAGCTTGGTATGGTACTGAAGATGCTGATATTACTTTTAGATTATATAAAAAACTATATTCCATTATAAAAACTAATAAAAACTTTGAATTATTACAAAAAATAGAGATTCCTCTAATCCCTATACTGGCTGACATGGAATTAACTGGTATTTCTCTAGATAGTAAATTTTTAGGCAAAATGGAAATTCAACTTAAAAAAGATTTAGTTAAATTGACTAAAGAAATACATCAGTTAGCCGGAAGTGAATTTAATATTGCTTCACCTGCTCAATTAAAGAAAATTCTATTTGAAGATTTAGAAATTAACGTTAAAGGTATCAAAAAAACCAAAACTGGATTTTCAACCAATGCTGCTCAATTAGAAAAACTCAAAGGCACTCACGCTATTATTCCATTAATTGTAGAATTTAGAGAACTAAGTAAGTTACAATCTACTTACGTAAGCGCCTTGCCTGAATTAATTAATAAAAAAACTAAAAGAATCCATACTAACTTCAATCAGACTGTAACTGTTACCGGCAGACTCTCCTCTTCTAATCCAAATCTACAAAATATTCCCATTCGCACTCCATTAGGTAAAAAAATACGCCAAGCTTTTGTAGCACCAAAAGATTATAAATTACTATCAGCTGATTATTCTCAAATTGAGCTTCGTTTAGTAGCTGCCATATCTAAGGATCCAAAAATGATGACTTCTTTTAAAAAAGGCGAAGATATTCATGCTCGTACTGCTGCTGAAATACATAAAATTCCTCTAGAGGAAGTTACTAAGGAAATTAGACGTACTGCCAAAGAAGTTAATTTTGGTATTCTCTATGGTTTAGGTTCTCTAGGATTATCCCAACGTACAGATCTTAATAGAAATGAAGCCAAAGAATTTATAGATCAATATTTTGATATTTATAAAAAAGTAAAACAATATATTGAATACACCAAAGATTTTGCTCATAAAAATGGTTATAGTCAAACTCTATTTGGACGACGCCGTTATTTACCTGATATAAATTCTTCTATGCCAATGCTTAGGGCTGCCGCTGAGCGTATGGCTATAAATATGCCTGTCCAAGGTACTGCGGCTGATCTAATGAAACTTGCTATGATAAATCTTCATCGTGACTTGCCAAAAGTATCGAAGAGCTCTAAAATAGTCCTACAGGTTCATGATGAATTAGTCTTAGAGGTTCCTAAAAAAGAATTTAAAGAAGTGGCTAAGTTTGTTAAAAAGAGTATGGAATCTGTCTATGAATTATCAATACCCCTAACTGTAGACTTAGAAACTGGTGACAACTGGGGTAAATTAGAAAATTACAAAATATAAATGCTATTTTTCTACTATGGCCAAGACTCTTTTAGAGCTAATCAAAAGGTTAGGGCTATTAAAAACAAATTTAAAGAGAAGGTAGATCCCAGTGGACATAATGTTCAACATCTTGATGGTGAACTAATCAGTCCAGATGATTTTTTCCAAGCAGTCTCTGTAATGGGCTTTTTGGCTGACAAAAAACTAATTATTATTAAAAATATTTTTGATAATAAAAAATTAAAGGATTGGCAAGATCAACTTATAAAATTCTTGGATGGGCAAGCAGATAGCCCTGATGAGAATTACATTATTTTTCTTCAAACTAGCAAACCTGACAGTCGCCTAAAATTATATAAAAAATTATCTAAATTAAAATTTAGTGAAGAATTTGAAATTTTGAAACCTGTCCAATTAAAAACTTGGGTGCAAAAACAATTTAGTAAGCACTCAAAAACTATCAACCTGCCTGCCTTAGAACTTTTAATCACTTACGTCGGTAATAATCTCTGGCAAATAAATAATGAAATAAATAAATTAGTAAGCTTTACTAAAAATGATGTTAGTGAAGAAGATATAAGAGCTTTAGTTCAAGCTAAGGTAGATGAAAATATATTTAATCTAATAGATGCCATTGGAAATAAAAACAAAGCTTTAGCTTTACAACTCATTGAAGAAAAATTAGACAGCGGTGTAAATCATCAATATATATTAACAATGATAATTCGCCAGTATAGATTACTAATCAAAGCCAAGTCCTTGGGTAGTAAAGCTAAAAATTATTTTGCCCTAATGCAAGTTTTGAAAGTACCAAAATTTATTGCTCAAAAAACCTATCAACAAAGTGCCTTGTATAAACTAGATCAATTAAAAAAAATATACAAATACCTCCTCTATCTTGATGAAAAATTTAAATCCAGTAGTGGTCAAGAAAAAATACTATTTGCTAAAATGATAAACGACCTATAAAAATCCAGTACCTACGGCTGGATTTTTATAATACTTTTTGTTAAGCTTATATTAAGAGTTAGCTTTTGGCCAAACTAACTCATGTGTCAACAGACACATAAACTAAGGCCGCCGCCGGAAATCAGGAAAAATTAGTAAAAGCTTAGTAGCGGCAAGCGAAAAGCTAATCGTGACAGATAACATTGAGACTAAAAAGAGCCTCTTCCGGCGGCTCTTTATTTTTGTCTAAAAATTACCCTTTAAAAACCTCTTACGCTTTGTTTCTTCCATTCGCTCTATAGCATAACGCAAAGTTGTCCGAGCTAAATTCTTATAATTAGTAATTAAAAACTTTTCTACTTTAATGCTATCTTTTTTCCAGGCCTCTCTAAGCATCCAACCAACTGCCTTGTGTATCAAATCTTGGCCCAGACCACCCTCTCTTGCTCCGCAATTCACCTTGTCTTTATCTTTCAATAAAATTTTAGAAAGTTTAAAACAGTCATCTAATTTACCTTCTCTAATAAAAATCCAAGTAGAAATCATAGCTATGCGTCTCTCCCAAAGCTTATTGCTCTTGGCATATTTATATAAAATTTGTTTAGTTTGTATTTTATCTAAAATTGCTTGCCCTAAAATATAATGAGCTGATAAATCTACTAAATCCCAATTATTTACATATTGTCTATTTTTAAGATAAAAACTTAAAATCTTTTTTTGCAATAATTTATCCTCGGCTTTCCTAGATTGTTTAGATCTTTCAACTAAAATCAAAATAGCTGCTAAACGTATTTCATGAATAGGTGATTTCATCAATTTAGCTAGCTCTACAAAATTTAAAGCTAAAAATTGCTTAGCTACTAACCTAGTATTTGGTACTGTAATGCCAATAAATTTATCCCCCTCACCATATTGACCTTTGCCGGTTTTAAAAAACCATTGATTAGATTTCTTACGCGCTGGTGAAGCGTATTTTTTTAATTCTTTAATTAAGTCTTTGGCTTTCATAATTTAATTCTAGCAAAAAAAGTCCCCTTGTCAAAGGGGGTTTGGGGGATTAAAACAAAAAAGCCCCCGTAGGGGCAATTTTAAATATAATTTATTTTTTGTCTTCAACTTTAGCTTCTGAAACTGGAGCTACTCTTTTAACCATATCAGCAAAACGAGATTTTTTACGATTACCAGCATTAGGTTTAAGAATATTATTCTTTACAGCTTTATCTACTACTTTTTGAAGTTCTTTTGAAATTTCATCAACTTTTTGTCCACCTATAACGGCTTTTTTACCTTTTTTGATGATTTCCTTAATATTTCTTTTAATCAAAGAATTGCGTAAAGTACGCTTTTTAGTTTGCTTCAAATCTTTGATTGCGGCTTTCTTATTTGGCATAAATGCTTTTTTCCTTTATTATTTAGAATAAGACTTGTAAAAGGTTAACATAATTAAGCTAATTCGTCAATACTATGAGTGAATATGTATCACCAGAGAAACAGAGGTTAATTATAGAGAAATTATACTATTCTACCGACTCTATAACTAGTACTGAAAAATTTAATAAAAAATACCAAAAACAACTTGGTAGAATGGGCGAAAAAACCATCACGCTCTATGATTTTGCTCAAAAATTAAAAAAAACTGACTTCAAACAGTTTGATATAAGACGTTTTATCAAAGATATTACTGGGCAAGATGTTCATTTATAATATCTATAACTTCTTGTACTGCTAATTTATTTTTAGCTAAACTAGTTTTATCTACTTCTTCAAGAGCTAAAGCATTTTTTACACTAAAATCACCTATAGCAATACGCTTTAAACCAGACAACATAGCTCCTGTTTCCATAGCCTGCCCAAGATCATGAGCTAAAGAACGTATATAGGTTCCAGCTGATGCTGATACTAATAAATTCAAATTTGGATATTTGAATTTATTTATTTTTAATTCATGAATCTCAATTTCTTTACTTGGTGCTTTAACTGGCTTGCCAGCTCTAGCTAATTTATATAATTTTTGACCAGCTACTTTTTTAGCGCTATAAATTGGCGCTACTTGATTTTGCTTACCTAAAAAATTATTTAAAGTTTCTTCTAATTCTTTTTTATCAAAAGCTTTGGCTTGTTTATTTACAACTGTCTTGCCTTCCATGTCATAAGTATCTGAATCCTGTCCAAATAAAACATCCGCCTGATAAATTTTTGGTAAATCATGAAACCAATCTAATAAACGGGTGGCCTTCCCATTAGCTACAATCAAAAGACCCGAGGCCAAAGGATCAAGGGTACCTGAAAATCCAACTCGCTTAGTATTTAAAACCTTTCTCAAAACTGAGACCGCTCTAAAAGAGTTTACTCCTTTAGGTTTATCTATTAAATAAATTCCAGCTGATTGATCCTCCAAAATAGTTCTTAAACGAGAGGACTTGTATAGATTGCTTTTAACAAATTTTATAATTTCTAAATTTAAATTATCAAACTTAGAGAAAGTGTCTTGCAAATATTTTTGATCTTCACCAATACATAAAATATCTGGCTGAAGATTATTAATTAAATACTTAGCATCATGATTAGTATTTCTAACAAAAATTTCAAAACCTAAATTTTTTAAATTTTTGATTCTGGTCTGCTCATCATTATAAGGACTATAATGTTTCAAAGATTTAATACTTTGATCAGACTCTAATACTATAGTCACTTGTCCAATTTTTTTAGCCATAGCTAAAATATGCATATGTCCTGGATGCAAAATATCAAACTTTCCAAAAACTAATACTTTTTTATTCATACTAAAGATTATATTATACTAAATAACTAAAATTGACAAAAAATACCAGTCAGAGCTACAATATAAAAGTACTTAATACTCCTAAAAATAGAAAGGAGGTAGATAATATGGGAAAATATTGTTACTGCCCCACAGCTTTAAACGTTACAATGGGCATTTTTATGATCTGCTTAGCTATCTTTGCTTTTTTGAATGTTTGGGAAATCTATATGCCACTTTGGTTAACTATTATCACAGCCGTGATGGGTGTTTTATTAATTTTCCTCAATTCAGTTAATCCTATCCATGAAAAAGTAGAAGATGATAACTTAAGCGCTGAAAAAGCTAATCAGATACACGCTCGCGAAGGATATTAAACCATTCGTCTATAGACGAATGAAGTTATAAAGTTTGAAAGTTACGCCCTAGGGGGCGTTTAAAGTAAAAAGTCAATAAACTATTATGTTTTTTATTTGAGAAAATACTTTAATTAATAAATAAAGTATTTTCTTTTTGACTTTAAAACTTTTTGACTTTTAACTTGCTCGAGTGAAAACGAGAGCGTTATTCTATATTTACTATAATACTTGGAGTGGTTATCAAATTATCTGATTGGTCTTTAACTACCATATAAAGTTTATAAACTCCGGCCTCAATATCTTTGTCCCAATACACTGATAACTTATTTTGGTACGGCGACTCAATATAAGTAAACCAACGTGACCTATCTTCTGAGTCTATATAATAAAAATCTATTTTCTTTACTTTAGCTGGTTTATCCAAATTTAATTCTAAATTAATTGGGAAATCTAAAAGATTAAGAGTGTCACCGCTAGATGGGCTAAGCCAGACTAAATTGAAATCTCTAGCCGCACTATCTAGGTCTATATTAATATTTATACTTTTAGCTCTAAAATTATCTCGATCATCAAAAGCAATAGCTTTTAATTCATGACGACCATTAACAATAAAAGGATTTATTTGATAATTAAAATTAAATGGTTTGGAATAACTAGTACCAATTAATTCATCATCCAAGAAATATTCTACTCGACGCACTCCTCTAGGCGCATGTACATCTACCTTCATACTTAAATGACTACTAGTAATCGTCTGATTCTGGTTTGGTAATTTCCAATCCAAATTTGGCCTATCTTCTTGTACATGAATATCATCATATTCTGTAGGTGGCTGCTGACTTGTATAGCCTTGTTCTTCAGCATAGGCTAATATCGGACCTTCCCAGAGATTATATTGTGGTTCTTTATTTGGATCTGACAACGGCTCTCCTAAAGGATTATTTATATTTATATAATGCAAGATAGTATGTACCTCAAGATACTTTTTCTCCTCTATAGTTGTGTAAGGTGTATACTCGGTAGCCAATTTACCACTCATGGTATCAATCCTGACTGGCTGAGCGCCAGAAAGCTCACCACAAACCATTGGCTTATCACATTTACCAATATTTTCTTTTTTAAAATACTGAATTGCTCTATCTTTAGTAATCTCTTTCATAAAAGCCTGCCAAATTGGAGCAGCCATGGTAGATCCACTAGCTCCATCTCCCATAGCTGTATTGTCATTATTACCAACCCAAACACCAGTGGCAATATTTGGCGTAAAGCCTACAGTCCAAGCATCACGATAATCATTAGTTGTTCCAGTTTTGGCAGCCACTGGTCGATCTGGCAAAGTTAATCTATTGGCCTCGCCAAAAACATAAGCCCTAGCTCCATTATCTGATAAAACATCATTTAATATTCTAACGGGTTCTTTTTCTAAAACTCTGCGGCCTTTATTATTATCATTTTTCTCAATAATCTCTCCAGCACTATCTTTAATTTCCAAAATAGCTAGTGGTTCTTTATATATACCTTCTCGGGCAAAAGTAGCATAAGCACTAACATGCTCTAATAGCTTAACTTCACCACCACCTAAAACCAATGACAAACCGTATCTATCTGGATCAGTTAAAGTAGTGTAGCCAAAACGATTAGCCAAATCTACTGTATTACGTACTCCTGCTAAATACAAAGTCTTAACTGCTGGAATATTAAGTGAGCCAGCTAAAGCCTTGCGCATAGAAACTGGACCTCTTTCTTTTAAATCATAATTTCTTGGCATATAATCATCGCCAGCTGCTGCAAAATTAGTCTCTATGTCAAAAAGTATTGTATCTGGACGATAGCCTTTATCAAAAGCCGCTAAATATGCCAAAGGCTTTAAGGATGAACCTGGTTGCCTTTCAGCTAAAGCTACATTTACTTGCCCATCTATCTCATCATTAAAATAATCTTTAGAACCAATCATAGCTAAAAGCTCTCCTGTATCAACATCCATTGAAACTAGGGCAGTATTATTAGCTTGATAATTTTCTAAATTGCCCTCAGCTCTTTCATCTATAATCTTTTGGGCTGCCTGTTGAGCATTCCAATCTAAAGAAGTTTTAATTTCCCAACCACTCTGTTGAATAATACTAGATCCGTATTTTTGTTCTAATAATTCTCTGACATACATCACAAAATGAGGTGCCTTAATTTGTTCAGCTCGTTTTTTGAAAACTAATTCTTGAGCTTCAGCAACTACAAGTTCTTCTTCCGAAATATAACCCTGATCTTTCATTAAAGCTAATATTGTTTGCTGACGAGCAATTAATAAATCTTTATTATTACCATAAGGGGAATATAAGGTTGGAGCCTGAGGTAAGGCTGCTAAAATAGCTGCCTCAGCTGGAGTTAAATCCTGAACAGACCTATCAAAATAATACTGAGCGGCTGCTTCTACTCCATAGATCGAACCTCCATAAGGAATTTCATTAAAATAAAATTCTAAAATCTGCTCTTTATCATATTTCTTTTCTATCTGCCAAGATATAATCCATTCTTTTATTTTACGAGATAATTTACGTTCGTTGGTTAATATCGCGTTTTTCACAAATTGTTGAGTAAGAGTTGATCCACCCTGAGCTCTTTTACCTTGCAAGCGTGGCATAATCTGTCCTCTAATAATTCCCCAAACAGAGATGCCATTGTGATTATAAAAATTCTTATCTTCAATAGCAATAGTGGCATTAACAACATGTTCTGGTATATCAGCAATTTTCACTAAAGTTCTATTTTCTGGCCCATGTATTTCATATAATAATACTTCGCCTGTTCTATCATATATCTTGGTACTAAGAGCTACTGACCTATCCATAATCTGACCTGGCTCTGGTAAATCACGAGAATACCAAGCAAATAAGCCTATCATAAAAATACCACCTAAGAACACTAATCCCAGCATATAAGGCCATAATCGCCTAATTAAACCCTTAAACCAGCCTCCGGAGCCTCCTAGTTTAGGTATCCTTGGCATTTTAGGTCTTTTTTTATACAAAAAACGACCCGAAAGCTTCTTTTTCTTCGGTTTGCTTATTTTAGCTATAGGACGATGAGAAAATTGTTGATGAATATTGTTGATTTTTCTCTTGCTAAAGTTTGACTTGAGTTGAGGAATTGGCATAGTATTTTAATTATAGCAAAAATACGCTATAATTTGAATATCAAAAGATTAAAATGTAATAAAAAGTATGACTAAGATTAATACAAATAAGCAAAAAATTCAAGAGCTACTAGAACGAGGTACAATCGTTGAAATTTTACCGAAGAAAGAAGATTTTGCCAAAAAATTATTAAGTGGAGAAAAATTAAGATTTTACATTGGTTTTGATGCTACTGCACCTACCCTGCATTTAAGTCATGCTAAAAATTTTATTCTCTTAGAAAAATTTCGTCAGCTGGGTCATGAAGTAATAGTTTTGTTTGGTGACTTTACAGCGCGGATTGGTGATCCAAGTGGAGAATCAAAAACCCGTCAACAACTAACTCGCAAAGATGTATTAGCGAATGTAAAAAAATGGAAAGAACTTATCAAACCACTAATGGCTTTTGATGATAAAAAAAATCCACCCAAGATAATGTACAACAATGACTGGTTGGCAAAATTAAATATGGAAGACCTTATTAATCTAGCCAGCAACTTTACTGTTCAACAAACTATTGAAAGAGACATGTTTCAAAAACGTCTCAAAGCCAACAAGCCGATTGGTCTTCATGAATTCCTCTATCCAATGATGCAGGGTTATGATTCTGTAGCCATGGATGTTGATGTAGAAATCTGTGGCACTGATCAAATATTTAATGCTCTAGCTGGCCGAACATTACAAAGAAAATTAAATAATAAAGAAAAGTTTGTAGTGGCTGTAACACTAATGGAAAATCCAAAGACTGGCGAGCTAATGTCTAAGAGTAAGAGTACTGGTGTTTTTCTAGATACTAGCGCCAATGATATGTATGGACAAATTATGTCTCAGCCAGATGAAATGATTGAAATACTTTTTACTCACGATACGCATTTATCTCTTGCTGAGATTAAGAAAATAATGAAAGCTGCTAATCCTAAAGATGCTAAAGTAAAATTAGCTTTAGAAATTGTTAAAATGTTTCATGGAGATAAAAAAGCTCAGGCAGCTGCTAATAACTTTACTAATATCTTTGCTAAAAAAGGTACACCTGATGATATTGCTGAAGTAAAAATTTCTAAAAAGAAAATTAGCCCAATAGACTTACTAGTAGAATTAAAATTTGTCAGCTCTAAAGGAGAAGCTCGTCGTTTAATTGATGGTGGAGGGATGAGAATTAATAATGCCAAAGTAACTAGCTGGAAAGATAGTGTATCTCTAAAAGCTGAAGATATTATTCAAGCTGGTAAAAGAAAATTCGCTAAGGTTAAATAAAAATATAATAAAACAAAAAAACAGCCCTAGGGCTGTTTTTTAATATTATTATTTTGGTACTCCATCTCGATAAAACTCTGCGGCATCCGCTGGATCAATTGGATTGATAATTAAACCTGAACCAATCTCTACTCCAGCCCAAACAGAACCACGTGGCACTACTTTCATATAAAGATGCTGATCATTATCATTTATCACTTGATGAAAGTAAAAATTATAAGGCAAGTCAAGTTGCCCAATTTTTTTCAAAACATGTTTAAGAATTTTAGCAAAAGATTTTCGCTCTTCCGCTGTTAACTCTGTAATATTATCACGATGCTTAAGTGGCATAATCCAAACTTCGTAATTAAACATAGAAGCGTAAGGAGTAAAAGCAATTACATTCTTATCTTTATAAACTAAACGTTTATCTTTAGATTCTTTGGCAATAACATCACAATAAACACAATTCCCTTCTGTTAATTTATAAGCCTGTTGTCGCTGACTCTTATCAAAAAGATGCGGTGGTAAAAAGTGAGTAGCAAATATCTGAGAATGGGAATGCTGTAAGCTAGCACCAGCTACACCACCATCATTTTTAAATATCAAAATATAATCAATCTTATCGTCCTTAGATATTTCTTTAGTTCTAACTGCATAGGCTTCTAATAAATCAGCAATGTGCTCTGTAGATAAATCCTCTAACTCTTCCGTATGATCGCCTGTTTCAATTACCACCTCTTGCTTACCATAAGCTTTATCATTATCTAAAGACACAGCTGGATATTTATTAGCAATAATATTAATATCCCAATTATCTGCATCACCTTTTTTATATAGACTTGGCACATCCTTAAGATTATTAGGACAAAATATACAAGAAGTAACCATCTGCTTCTTATGTTTCTCGCCTGGTTTAATAGTATCATGAGGTCTTTTACCACGCTTAGGCGCAATAATCACATATTTATCCTGAATATAATCTTTTCTTAATTCTGGTTGTTTCATTGTAGACATAAGGCTATTTCAATTTATTATATAGTTTTAAATATTCTTTAGCTGATCTATCCCAAGAAAAATCTTCTTTCATATCAGCTTTTATCATTTTAACAAATTTTGCTTTATTTTTATAGAGGCGCAAAGATTGTTCAATCGCCTTAATCATTTCCTTTTGCGTATACTTTTTGAATACAATGCCCGTTTTATTATGAGTAACTGTATCCTTAAGACCACCAGTTTGTCTGGCTATAGGTATTGTACCATAACGCATAGCTATCATTTGACCCAATCCACATGGTTCAAAACGAGATGGTATAAGAAAGAAATCACTTCCTCCATAAATTTCTTGAGCTAAACCAACATTGAAAGTAATATTAGCTTTGACTTTGTCTGGATAGGCTTTAGCTAAATCCTTGAAAGCCTTTTCATATTCAGGAGCACCTGTACCAAGTACTACTAATTGAAAATCATACTTCTTTAATGTCTTTTCTAAAGCTGGCACCAAAATATCTAAACCTTTTTGATCAAAAAGACGAGACACTAAGCCTAGCACTGGCACGTCTTCAGTCGGCAATCCAGACATTGTTTGTAAATATTTTTTATTAACTGGTTTATTTTTTAAAACAGTCTTCAAATCATACTTCTTTTTAATAAACTTATCTTTTTTAGGATTGAAAAAATCTATATCAATGCCATTCACTATACCAGCTAAATGTTTTTTCCTTCTATCTAAGAAGTTTTCCATACCTTCGCCATATTCTTTAGTCAAAATCTCTTTAGCATAGTTTGGACTAACAGTATTAATATAATCAGCTGACAAAATTCCAATTCTAATCAAAGTAATTAGATTCCCGTCTTTATCATAATAATCTTCCATCAAAGCTGGAGTCAAATCTTGATGTAAGCCAGCATAATCTACAATATCTAAAGATGATCTACCTTGAACTGATAAATTATGAATAGTTAATAAGGTTTTAATATTAGAAAATTTTCTATCTTCAATACTATATTCATCTACAAAAGTTGGTACTAAAGCTGTATGCCAATCATGACAATGAATTAAATCTATATTCCACTTCATTATTTTAATAGCTTCCACTAAAGCTTTGGAGAAAAATACAAATCTTTCCACATCACCTATCTTTCTATTTTTTGGCTTACCAATATAAACTTTACCGTTAAAAATTTTATGCTTAATTAAAAAAATATCAATACTTGAGCCTGGTAATTTAGTTTTATATAAATCAAACTTAGCACTTTTTAAATCTACTTCTACGAAAATATTTCTTTTAACTAAAGTAGCTTTAAATCTCTTTTTATCAATCACTCCATAAAAAGGCATAATCATTTTTATAGACATATTTAACTTTTGTAAGGCTTTGGGAAGTGAACCAGCCACATCTCCCAAACCACCAACTTTAGCCAAAGGAGCTAGTTCGGCTGTAGCCATTAGAATTGATAATTTTTTGTTTGCCATTTTTATATATTTTTAATATTTTTATAAGCTAAAATATAAGTTGCAGCATTCCAAGATTGTCTTGGCATACCAGCTGGACGACCACTTTGACCATTAAACCACTCTCTAAATTGCCAATTTCCTCGTTTATTCAAATCTGCCAATCTAAGCAGCTCTGAGTGAGCTATTTTCTCATCTGATATAGAGAGCAACATTACCCAAAAACCGCCTATAAAGGGCCATATAGCGCCATTATGGTACTGCTGAGGTCTATTTATAACATTATGCTTATTCATATAAGCCTTCCATAATTTATCGCTCTTTTTTATGGGATTTAAGACTGTTTTAATAGGCCATGGTTGATTGGCTTTTTTATCTCTAAAATACTTAATAATCTGCTTGGCTTTTTTATCGTCAGCTAAGCCAACTAAACAGGCTAGGATATTTCCAAAAACATCAACTTCATATCCAGCGTAAGAATGATTTACAAAACTAAGATAAGTTGGATTCTTTTTATCTGCTTTCACAAAAGATTTAAGAGTTTTTAAATGAGAATTTTCTTTAATTGCTTTAGCTGGTAACTTTATATTGTCATCCAAAATATAATTAAAATATTCTTTAGTCTTGTCTATATTTTTTAATTTATAAAGCTTCTTTACCCAATACCAAAGTGCATTACTATAAAGCACAAATCCTGAACGAGGCATTAAATCTGCCCAATCACTAGTTTCATTTTGTTGTAATAAATAAATTTTGGGATGCTCCTGACACTCTAACCAATTAATAGCTAATTTAATTTTCTTAGCTAATTTTTTACTCAAATTTTCTCCTATATTCTGATCGTAAAATTTTATAGCGATCAACCACCACAGTGTAGAATCAATACAACCTAAATAATAAAAATCTGTTTGCTTTTTTTCTGGTTTGACCCAAAAAGCAATCTGTCCATTATCAGCTTGGTACTTAGCTAAAGTTTCCAAACTATGACGAGCTGACATTTTTAGACTTTTATCTCCACTAACTACCATACCCATGGCACAAATAGAAGCATCTCTACCAAAAATACTTAAATAATTTCTGGCTTCAGCTGTCTTAGTAGGAGCACTAGCCAAAACACCAAACTTATTAGAATTTTCTTTAAGTAATTTTATTGATTCCTGCAGGCACTCTTCTGTGTAATTTTTCATAATCTTATTATATCAAAAAACACCCTGAATACAAAGGATGTTTTAATTATTACTTGTTTACTCCGCCTGTGGTGGATTCTCTTAAAAAATCTAGTATCTTATCTACCAAAGCTGGATTAGGTAACTTAGAGGAATTGATAATTAGATAATCCAATTTACTTTTTTTAATTAATTCCAAATATAATTTCTGTTGTTTAATATAATCTGCTGGTGTCTGAGCTATTCTACTATAGTGAGGATAAAGTTCTAGCCTATCTTTAAGCCTTTTAGCTAGAAGCTCTTCATCTTCATCAAAAATAAGTAAAATTATTTTGGTGTTTATCTTGGCCAGTCTATCCTCTATCTCTGAAAAATTAAAATCTTTGTCGTTATATAATTTTTGATACACAGCCTCGGTCAAATGAAACTTCTCCGCCATAACATTAGTATCATTTAGGGCTTCAAAAAGTTCTAGGTACTTCATTAAGGTAACCTCGCCAAATTTAGTACCAAAAATTCCTACATCACAATTAAACCAATGACAACCATCCATTATCTTGCCACCGCTATTATATTTTGGTTCTAGATAATCATAAACCTGACTCATCAAATAACTCTTACCAACTAATTCCGGCCCTTCAAACATTATATTGTGTTTTGGATTTTTCATATTACTAATTTACATTAATGGATTTTTGGTTGTTTTTAGCTAGCTCTAAATACTGAATACTATCTTCTAAAAGATCATCTATAGGATTAGTTACATCTTTCATATAAAAAAGGAAAATAGCACTACGCATAGCTGTCCAAGATTGATAAAGGTTAATGCGATTAATATATTCAATGTCAATGTCTTTAAAATCTTTGGAAAAATAAGCCTCGACAAAATTTTGTTTATGTTTATCAATTTCCTTTCTAGAAATAAAATTATGTCCCATAAAATCAAATTGCTGAATAAATGTACCTAAATCCATCATTGGGTCTCCCAAGGCAATATCCGTAAAATCAATCATCTCTAAATCTGTAGCCTCTAAATTTTTCATGATAATATTTTCTGGATGAAAATCACCATAAATTAAAATGTCGCCAATTTTTTTTCTAAATTTTTTATCTTGCTCATCTAAACCTTTTACTAAATCATCAATACTCTTACCTAATTTTTGATCTTCTGCGTAAAAATCTTTAATAAATTTTTTAGGGGAAGGTACCATGTCCAAGATGTTAAATACTGGCCATTTATAATCTATAGCCTTAGTATCTATTTTGTGTAATTTGTTTATCCAGCCAGTAATCACTTTCATAGCACCCGTTAAGTCAACTGAAGTATCTTCAGTAAAAAATCCAAAAAAACTACTACCTGGTGAAGATACATAGAAAAAAGCTTTCTGCTTTGCTAAGAAAAACAAAGGCTTAACAACTCTATATTGCCCATCTTTAAAACCATTTTCATAAAGAACTTTTGTTTTTTTGTAAGACCCCTGGCGTGAACCATCTGAATGAGCTGATACAAAAATATCTATAACTTTAATTTTGCCTTCTAAATTAATGTATTTTATTTTATACTCTACAACAAAAACTGCACTTGTTATTCCTAAGTGATGTTTAAATGGTTTTAATTTAAGACTTTTTATAGCTTTAAAATCATTATAATATTTTGGTAGACGTTTATTCAAAATACTTATAGCAAAATCCTTTTCTACTAATTTGGAGATTCTTTGCCTGGTTTTTTCTGACAGCTTCATAGTTTATTTTTTATTATACTTGTTCCAATGGCTAAGCCAAGTAGTCTTCTTAATGTCAATATAAATTTTTTCTGCTTTTATTTTTTCTTTGTTGCTAGCGGCATCTAAAGACCGCACAGCTTTAATCAATTCCTCAGAACCATTATCTATCATATCTGGATTCCAAGTAAGTGGAGAAAAATCAGAAGGCTTTTTACCTGATGCCCACCAGAAAGTACAAGATGACATACCTCTGTCTAAATGATTTCTAGCCCAATGCCAATTTTTATCTTCTTTATATTTATCTACTAATTTTGTGGCCAAGGCAACTAATTTCCAAAGTGATTTATGTATTTTATTTTTTGGATCATTCCATAAAGCAAAAGGAATTTTTTGACTTAACTCTGTCGGTAAACTTTCCCATGAAGCATCTCTAAGTGATATCTTTTTAGTCTGATCTAAAGAAGATAAATATTTTCCAACTGTTTGAAGTTCTACATTCTTATTAGCTAATATTTTTTCTATGTGTCCTTGCCAATCTTCATGAAAATGACCATAAATTTCTCCATCGCTACCTGTTACAATAGTTTCACTTGGCGCATTTTGTTTTAATTTTTTATAAATTACTTCTGCTGGATAAGCTTTAGATATAGCCCTGTTTCTAAAAACAACTTTTAGTTTTGTTTTTTTATTAATATACAAAACATCTTCTTCTATATTATCTTTGTAGTTTATAGGGTCTAAAATAATCCATTCGAAGTTCATCTTTTTTACAATTTTCGCTACATCATCTGAGTAAGCCATTTCTGGCATATAAAACCCTTTAATTTTATCCAAATCAAAATACTGTGCTAAAGTCTCCTGATTAAGTTCAATCTGCCTCTTAATTTCTGATTTAGAAAGTAGTGGTAAAAGAGCGTGATATTTAGAACTTGAAGTTAATTCAATATGCCCTTTATTTACTAAAACTTGCAAACGTTTAAGTAAATCTGGACGATAATTATCTAACTGCTCTACCAAATTACCTGTAATATTTAAACTAGCTCTAAAATTTGGATACTTTTCAAATAAGGTCATCAAGTACTCATAACTTTCTGAGGATATTTGATCAATTACCCCCTTGTTTTGCCAAGGTGGTTGATAGATATGTAAAAAATTTACCCAAGTTATTTTATTCATCCCGTTAGAAATTAATATTAGTTTGTTATTTTCCTTATTTGTATAAAAGTGTTTAAATTTTTAATGGGATTTCCCATTTTTCTTTCGACTCTGCTCAAGACTTGCAGCTTTTTTATATTTTATAGCTTTTTTATATAGTTGAATGTATTTTTTAGCGGGTAGCTCCCAAGAGAATGATGGCTTCATACCTCGACAAGCTAAATCTCGCCAAACTTTTTTATATTTGAATGTCTCTAAAGCTCTGGTGATAGCAATCAATAATTCCTTTTCATTATAATCTTTAAAAGTGAATCCAGTACCTTCATTGCCTGGTTCAAAATTAATTACCGTATCACTAAGTCCGCCTGTATTTCTAACAATCGGCACACAACCATAACGGAAGCTCTTCATCTGATTAATACCACATGGTTCATAATGTGAAGGAAGTAATAATAAATCGGCACCAGCGTAAACTTGTGTTTCATACTTTTGATTTTTTTCATGAGATGGTATTATGGCTAACTTTTCTGGATATTTCTTAGCTACTTTTTTAAGTTCTTTTATATAATTTTTGTCTCCGCTGCCTATGATAATAATTTGCAAATCAAAACGCATTAATTGATAGATAATTTTCAGTATCAAATCAAAACCTTTTTGAAAAGCAATTCTAGAGGTACTACAAATAATCGGCACATCTTCATTGATTGGCAGTTTAAACAATTTTTGAATAAACTTTTTATTTATTTTCTTTCTTTTAATTGTTTTATGATCATAATTTTTATAAATATTTGGATCATTCTTAGGATTAAATTCTTTATAGTCAATTCCATTGACCACTCCAAATAATCTATTTTTTCGATTCTTTAAAACTCTATGTAAGTCTTGCCCAAAACTCTTATTCAAGATTTCTTCGGCATAAGTTTCTGACACTGTATTAATAATATCAGCCTCTAATATCCCTCGCTTAGCAAAATTTATATATTCTATGTCCGGATCATTAAATAAAGGTAGAGCTTTCTTTCCTTTGTCTTTTTTCTTTAGCGGCACTTCCCACCAAGCTTTACCCATTTGAAATACTAAATTATGAATAGTATAAACGGTAGCAGCCTTAGCTAAGGTTTGGCTTTTTTTGAAACGAGTTTTTTTCAAATATGGAATAAGTCCAGCATGCCAATCATGACAATGAATAATATCTGCTTTAAATTTTAAAAGTGATATTAATTTAAGAGCAGCTACATCAAATAAATAAAAACGTGCATTCTCATGACTAGAACCATAAAGATTTTTACGACGTGAAAAATATTTATCATTACGAACAAAATAAACCTCTAAACCTGGCATCAATTTAGCTCTATAGTAGGCTACTTTAAATTCATTTTCTTTATCAATATGAAGACTAACGTCGCTATAAATTTTCTCTAATTTATGAAGATCTCTATTAATAAATTTCTTATAGAAGGGTGTAATAATAATAACCTTATGCCCTAACCTAGTAAGAGATTTTGGTAAAGACCTGGCTACATCAGCTAAACCGCCTGTTTTAGAATAAGGGTCAACTTCTGAAGCAATTGATACTATTTTTATTTTCTTTGGCATTTTTTAGACTAATTTTTTATTAAAAAATGAGGCAGTAATTGCAGTGGCTAAGGCATCAGCCGCATCATCTGGCTTAGGCACAGCCTTTAACTTTAATATGGTCTTCACCATAAGACCTACTTGCCTTTTATCAGCATGCCCATTTGCGCAGACTGCTTGTTTAATTTGCAAAGGAGTAAATTCTAAAAACTCTTTTTTATTTTTGATAATAGCTAAAAGAAGAACTCCTCTGGCTTGCCCAACATCTAAAGCTGTCTTTACATTTTTAGCAAAAAATAATTTTTCAACAGCTATAATATCTGGCTTATGCTTTTTAATTAATTTATCTACCTCCTTATATATAATTTCCAAACGCTCACTAAAGGGTATTTTCTTAGAAGTCTGAATACTGCCAGTATCAACAAATTTTATACCAGCACCATCTTTTAAAATAACACCCCAGCCAGTATCTGCAAAACCAGGATCAAGGCCTAAAATAATTTTACTTGATTTTGACATTAAATCTCGGCGTTAGTGTAAATATTATTAACATCGTCATCATCATCTAAATCATCCATTAATTTTAAAAGCTGCTCTTCTTTAGTTGGAGCTATTTTTTCTTTTGCTAAATAAATCATCTCTGAAGATTCAGCCTCAAAGCCAGCTTCCTGTAATTTATTTTTTACAGCCTCCAAATTATCTAAAACAGTAATAACTTTTATTCTGGCATCGCTAGTATCTATATCTTCTGCACCGGCTTCAATAATCTTCATTTCCTCTTCATCACTCAAAGTTTCTTTATTCAAAGTAATTTGACCTTTAGTGGCAAACATCCACTGCACACTGCCATCACCGCCTAAATTACCACCGTGCTTAGTTAAGATATGTTTAAGATTAGATACACTTCTATTTTTATTGTCAGTTAAAATCTCAACAATTAAAGCTACACCACCTGGTCCATAACCTTCATATAAATAACTTTCTATTCTAGCTCCATCATCATCGCCACTGCCTTTTTTAACAGCTCTCTCTATATTATCTTTGGGCATAGAAAGTGATCTAGCCTTATCAATAGCCATTCTCAATTTAAAATTCATATCTGGATCAGCTCCATCTCTGGCTGCTACGGCTATATTTTTAGATAATTTAGTAAACAAATTGCTACGTTTAGCGTCCTTGCCTTCTTTAGCACGTTTGATTGTTGACCATTTACTGTGTCCACTCATACATCAGTTTTTAAAGTTGAAAATTAGAAAGTCAAAAGTTATATATTTTAAGCTTAAAAATAACGTCAATATTAATATAACCTTTAAAATAATCTTACCAATTATACAACAAAAAATCAACGTGTAGAAACTAATAAAAGCTTTTATTTTAAATGCCCTTGTGGCATAACTTTGGACTTTCTAACTTTGGACTTTCTTATCCACTTGACTGATAGAACTTTAAATAATAAGATACAGATATTAATTATTCTTCTTAAATCTCCGCATCCGTGCCTGGCGGAGATTTTTTGTTTAGATGCTTTATTATTAAGTCTATCTTTGATAAAATAAAGCTATGTTAAAATCAAAAAAATGGAATTGGGAATATCTATGGCTGACTATTATAATGTCAATTTATTATGGCCATATACAATGGAATAATTTTATTGGCGATCCCGATGGTTTTTATCATGCTAAACTAGCTAAATGGCTAAGCGAAGGTAAATTGATAGAAAGTTTACCTTGGATGCAATTTTCTAGCCTACGAGATAACTTTACTGATCATCATTTACTTTATCATTTACTATTAGCTCCATTTACATACTTCTTTGATCCTCTAATAGGTGTAAAAATAGCTACCGTGGTCTTTGCTGTTTTAATGGTCTTAGCTTTTTATTGGCTATTGAAAAAAATGTATATTCCTTGGGCATTTTATTTTTCTTTAGGGTTTTTATTACTTAATGGATTAAATTTTAGAATATCCCTAATTAAAGCCAATAGTTTATCTTTGCTTATAATCTGGTTTATTATATATGCTTTGTTTGAACAAAAAAAAGGCCTATCTTTAATACTAGGTTTTTTATTTGTCTGGCTCTATGGCGGATGGCCTCTGGCTATATTAATATTGGGCGTATATCTATTAGCTCAGAAAATACACCAAAAAATTCATGTTAATAAATTAAAAATATTTTGGCATCAAACTCTACATTTATTCGCTCGTGATAAAAAGCCACGATCAAGTTTAAAAATATCTCTCTATCTTTTAATTGGTTTGGGGCTGGGTATTTTAATTAATCCCTACTGGCCACAAAATTTATACCTTTATTACCAACAATTTTTACAAATTGGTGTGGTAAATATGGGAAGTAAATTTACAGTTGGTAGCGAATGGTACGGGTCAAATATTATGCAAATAATATCTTCTGCTCCACATCTTTTTGTGGTTGCTTCTATTTGTTTTGTAGTTTTATTTTTTCAAATAAAAAAAGTCAGTCGTTTAAGCTGGTTTTCTTTTATGTTAGCTCTAATATTTTTAATTCTAACTGTAAAATCTAAAAGATATGTAGAATACTACATGCCCTTCACTCTGCTTTTTGTAGCTAGCGCTAGTAAGGACATTAAAAGTTTTATTAATTGGTCAAAATTAAAAAAACTTTGGCATAGTTTAACTACTCAAATCAAAATATACTTAAGTTTAGCTATATTAGTTTTTCTAAGCTTAATTATGGCCGTTAGTTATGACCGTATATTAGACGTTAAGCTATCTGGTATGCATCCTTTAGATAAATTCCAAGGTGCTACTGAATGGCTAGCTAATAATACAGAACCTGAGTCTGTAATATTCCATAGTGATTGGGATGAGTGGCCAATCCTCTTTTATCATAATGACCAAAATTACTATATAATAGGCCTAGATCCAACTTTCATGGAAAACTATGATTCTACATTACATGAGCTTTACAGAGAAATAACTCGTGGTGATATCAGGTACAAAGTTAGTAAATATATCCGAGAAGATTTTAAGGCTAGCCATGTCTTTGTTGACAAAGATGGTCATGAAAATTTTATTCGTAACTTAGACATTGATTCTGAAATACTTAAAGTCTATGAAGATCAAAAAACTATAGTTTATCAATTGAAATAATATCTGTTTTAGGATTTATTTGTTTATTAACTATTACTTCTTTATATTTGCCAAAAGTATTATTACCTTTCCATTCAAACACTTGATAAGCCTGAACATCCTTACTTAAATAATAATAAAAAGTATACAAGTAATTATCTTCCCAGTATTTCTCTGGCAAAATTCCATAATCTAGAGCTACATCAAAATATTCCTCATCCTTATAAAAACGGACTAAATACATAATACTTTCTTCTTGTTTTTTTTGAAAAGTTAAACTTAATATATTTTGTTTTACTTCTTTTTCAAAATTATAATCTACAAAAAAATCTTCATTATCAAAATTAATTTCTTTGTTTTCTACATTATACAAAATAATACTATTAATATCCTTACCAAGTTTTTTATTTTGCCACAACAAAATACCGTTTTTTATTTTTATTAAATTATAATCATCTAATAAAATCCTAAAATGCTCCGCTACAGGTAGCTTACTTGGCTCAAGCTTCCTTTTTTTTATAAATTCCACTGATCCATCTACTTGTACCAAAATATCAAAAAAATCTTCGTTATCCCATAATATATAATCTACTTCTGGCATTTCAAAAGGATGGGTATAAAATTGAGTTCTAGCCAAATAACTATAAAGCATAGG
Organism: Candidatus Komeilibacteria bacterium; assembly: GCA_018656655.1. Classification (GTDB taxonomy): domain Bacteria; phylum Patescibacteriota; class Patescibacteriia; order UBA1558; family GWA2-36-10; genus XYD1-37-29. The sequence goes on from JABHYW010000007.1 coordinate 35,497, forward strand.
ATACAAAGATTGGCGATTGCTAAGCACACTAGCAAACCCAGCGTCTGACATCACGCTGGCCTCATTTGGAATCTGGGATAAAAATTCTTTTTTTAGCGCTATGACTTCAGAACTCTGAAAAGTATTAAAAATATACTTTATTGGTGACAAAGTAATAGAAAAATATATAATTGTAAATATGAAAATAAATTTTATAATATTACCATTGGCATAAATATGTTTTGAAAACAAAAATTTCTTTTTATTTTTTAAAATATCTAAAGAAAAAATATTAGAGATAAATAATGTTGGTAAAAAATACAAGCCATAATGCATACGAACTACTGTCATATTAAAATAGCCAACTGTCAAAGCAAATTGCATAAATGGCACGAAAGCTAACCAAAAATATCTTGGCGAAATTAATGGTAAAAATAAAAAAGTTAATAACAAAATAAAAATCGTAGAAATATTTTGAAAACTAAATACATGAAGTAATACCTTTATTGGATGCATGATTGAACCCATAAATATTTCTGACAAACTATTACCTCCTAACCAACTATAATAAATAATAAATTTATAGTTCTCTCCTTGATAAACACTAGAAATAAATTTTAAAGCACCAAAAAAATAAATTAAACCAAAAAGTGGTAATAATCTCCACTTCCAAGATCTTTTGTCCAAAAAAGATAAAATAGAAAAACCAACTACAATTAATGCTATATCTTCTCTGACTAATAAGCTAAGTATAAAAAACAAAACAAACAATTTAAAATTATTTGTTTGATAAAAATAAAAAAGCCAAAAAAATAAAAATATAGCGATAGGTAAAAGATGAAATTCAAAAATATTAACATTATGAATAAAAGGATTGACCAACCACAATATAGCCACAACTAAAGATATTAGACTATCTTTACTAATATACTCACTAATTTTATAAAGTGGCCAAGCTGATAAAGCCAAAATAACGGTTTGTAAAATCAATAAAGTCTCTGGTCTAGGTATTAATTTGTATATTGGTAATAACAAAAATATAATAGGTGTAAAATGATCAGCCAAATAACTATTGAGATTGATAGTCATATCAAACCACCTTCCTTCTGCTGTATTAAAAAAAACTTGATTAAAAATTGCTAAATCAAACGCATTATAGCCAAAAGCATAATATTTTTTTAGACTTAAAAAACTAAAAAGCAAAATATAAATAATAATAGATACCCAAAGTATTTTATTGCTATGTTTTTTAATAATTTTTAGCATCAATTTAATTATAACACAAAATATTATATTATTTTATAAATAAAAATACCTTTCTAGTGAAGGTATTTTTATTTAAATTTTTATATTTTAAATGATTTCTAATATTCTTTGTTTCTCTAAAACTCTTAGGATATTTATTACAAAATAATCAGCGGTTCTGACAATTAAATGACCCGTCGGGTGCTTCTACTATCCTTTCATACGCCTCGCACTCTAATCGCTCGCCTGGAGTTAGTCTTAGGCCAGTGCTTACCATTAGAGCATTTGTTATATATAAGGTCAAAGAATAGGAAATTAAAATAAGAAGCAAGCCTAAAAATGCATTTTTTAAGGTAGTTTTAGCAGCCAAGACTTTTTCAGCATTACCCCCAGAAGTCATCCACATAAATCCAGCTGTTAAAATAAAATACGTGGAAACTATTCCAAGAATAGTCAAAAAACCATTAATCAATCTAGCAGCCACTTGATAAACATTTGTTTTACTACCAAAACCAGCTGTGGTAGCAGCCTCTTGGAGTCCAGCCTGACCAATAATGGTCTCTGCTAAAACTGCCAGAGGAATAAAAAGTAATAATAATAAAACTAATTTGTATTTTTGAAATTTCATTTTGTTTTTACTATATAGTGTAAGCTCTAGTAGGTTATTATATAATAACCTACTATAGTCTAGACTACATATATAAATTGAACCATTATTCAACAGTTTGAGTATATAATTCGCTTAATATGAATCTGGATACAGCGTAAGCTGTTAATACAATTACCAAGCCAACAATACCAGCACCGATAAGTTTTTTAGCTTCGTCAACTTTTTCAGTATTACCTTGAGAAGTCATCCATTTAAAACCACCTAACAAAATAATTAAAGTAGTTAAAATTCCTAGAAAACCTAGAATAATATTAATTACTCCACCAATTGTTTCTCTTAAAGGCCTTGAGCCTAAAGCAATGTTAGTATTCTGGAAATCATTAAATCCCCAATCATCAACGCTTCCAGGTTGAGCTTTAGCAGATAAAGTAGGAGCTAAAACCATTAAAGAAATAAGTATTTTTTTCATTTTTTCACCCCCTTTCAAATATAGTAAATTTAATTAAATTATAGAACAAAAAGAATAATTTTACAATTTTTTTATTAAAAGCTATTAAGCGTTTCCACCAATAATAGTAAATAAGAAATTAATAATTATATAACTCATAAATATAATTACTAAGCCTAATATCGTCCACAAAACAGTATCTTTTCCTTTTTTAAGTCTCTCAGCACTACCCCCTGAAGTCATCCAGAGCATACCACCCCAAACCATCATTAAAAGAGCTATAGCTCCCGTAATACCCAATAGACCCTTAATCATTTGACCTGCTAAATCTGGGATATTATCTGCTTGCAATGGATTTGGTAAAGGTACTCGCCTAGAAGTACCCTGCCCACTAACCATATTCGGAAAAAGTAAAAGGGTAAATAATATAATTTTTTTAATTAACATAATATTTGAAAATAATTTATTAATAAATATAGATAATTATTATGGGTGATAAATGCAAGTATGGCTACTTTCTGCACACTGCACACCTGGAGTTATACTCCAGCCTACTAGTACGTACGGCACACAACGACCGAAACGCGTATAGTCACTAAGTATCATACCCTGATATTTACAAATATCCATGCAAGTATTACTATATGATTCCCAAAATGAATTGGAAATGACGCCAGTACACTCTTCATAATCACCACACTCCTCTTCACAAGACTCCGAATCAGTCTCGGAATCAGGCTCAGAATTATTATTTAGATTTTGAGGTGTAAAATCACCCGCTTGAATTCTAAAATCAATAGAATTATTACTGCCGTCTTTAACATTTAAAACATCATTTACAAAAAATCCAACTAATAAATAACTACTAAAAGCTATCGTAATAGCCCAAAATGTATTTAGCATAATTTGCTTACCCCTATTTACTCTTTCAGCACTGCCGCCAGATGTAAGCCACTGTAGACCACCCCATACAAAATATAATAAAGCCACTGCCCCCATCATACCTAGTAAATATTTTATTAATAAAGACAAACCAAATGCTATATGTCCTAAATGACAATCACCATTCTTAATACAACTTAAGTTAGCATCATCCAAAAATCCTGCCTGAGCTATTTGAGGAACTAGGATAAATAAACCAGCTACAAATAAAATTTTAGTTATTAGGCGGTACATATGTTTGATTAATTTTATTAACAAATAAACTAACTGGTGTAGCTTCTTGATCCATTACTAATTCACCAGATACAAGACCATCAATTATTTCAGCTGTAAATTTTTCAGCTAAAGAAATATTATAACCATTATACCAATTATCAGCCGTTAAAACCTGAGAAGCAAAAGTGGCTAATTCATAATCATTAAGTTGCCTATCAATTAAAGCTCTAAGAGCTGTTGGTCTTTTATTAGCCTCTAAATATATACTTACTTTATCAGCAGCACTTGTAGTTTGAATAAAATTCCAAGCTGCATCAATATTATTTGATTTTTTAGACACTACATTCACCCAATAATCTGCATAATATTTAGTGCCACTAGCTCCTCTAGTTTGTGGAAAGTTTTTTATATCCCAATCAAACTGTAAATTTCTATTTCTAAGTTGATCAGCATGATAACTATAGCCAAACATATAGGCTAGCCTGCCGCTAGCAAACATTTCCAGGGCATCGGTTGCATCAGCATTCCAACTATAACTAGCCCTACCTGGTCTTGCAAAATCAGTATAAAAATTAAAAGCTTGTACTAATCTGGTAGAAGATTCTGTATTAGCTAAAGGGTTAAAATTTTTACCTGAAGCCTCTACCCCATTTTGTAACATAATACTAGAAAATACGTCAAAAAACCTTGGTATATTATCTGTACCTCCCAAGGCTACAGCTGATTGAATTATTCTATTACTATCAGTGGCCTTAGTAAGCCTTGGAGCTTGCTCAACTAGGTCAAAAAAATCATCCATTGGTTCTGGAATGCCAGCTTGAGTAAGCAAATCAATATTATAAAATGTTGCTAAAGTATCAAGATAATATGGCAAGGCATAAACCTTATTATCTAAAATTACATCTTCATATACCACTGAAACATATTGATTTTTTACATCTTGTGGAGATAAGCCTTTAAAGTTTTTTAATACCACAGCTAACTCTTGTTTAATACTGCCCTGTAATTCATATACTGGAATCTTATGAGTATTTGGCATCGGCACTATCCTATGCTGATAGCTTTTAAGCCAAGTAGATGGTATAGCAAAGACATCTGGACCTCTGTCATCAGCCCAAGCTTCTAACAATTTTCGCTCATACTCAGCATATCTAAAATTTTTATATTTAAAGCTTATAGTAGGGTGACTCTGATTATAATCATCCATTAAGGCCTTTAATTGTTCTGGTGAATCCCAAACTCCCCAATAATTTAAAGTTACCCTGTCATAAGAAGCTGGATTTTTCTTAAAAGGATTCCACTTGCAGCCAAAACCTGAGCTAACAACAAATATCATTAGCATGAGTAGTGTAAATATTTTTATCCTTTTTTTAACAAGCATTCTGGAAAAATTATTTTAATGTTTTAAGATATTTTTTCAAAAAAGTTCTAAGCTCTGGTCTATCTTTAGCGTATTCCAAATTTGTTTTCAATAAATTAAGTGGGTCACCAGTAGTAAGCCATTGCCCATCTTCAATTTCCTTAGCATAAAATTCTCCGCCAGCTTTTATATAATCACGAATAGCATCTACTATCCATAATTCCTTTCCTTTGCCTAATTTAGTTTTTTTAAGCACATCAATAATTTCTTGATTAAGTATCATGCGACCAAAATCTGCTAAACGAGATGGTGCTTTTTTAATAGATGGTTTTTCGATAATTCCATCTAACTGCATAGTCTTTCTGTTTTTAAGACTAACAATCCCATATCTATCAACTTGATTCTTGGCTACTTGTTGTACACCAATCATCAAATGTCCAGTTTTATTATAATCATCAATCATCTGTTTGGTAAAAGATACTTTAGATTTAACTAAATCATCTCCCCAAACATATAAAAAAGGTTCGTCATGTACTAAACTAGCTGCAGACAAAACTGGAGTACCATTTCCATAAGGCCCCTTTTGTCTAACGTATATAAAATTAGCCATTTCTGAAATTTTCTTAACTTCAGCCAGCTTTTCTTTCTTACCAGCCTTAGCTAGTTCATATTCAAGGGCCCAAGAATGATCAAAATGATCCTCTAAAACTTTTTTATCCCATTTTGTAACAAGAATAATGTCTTCAATGCCACCGGCAACTAATTCTTCAACTACCAATTGAATGGCTGGTTTGTCTACAATAGGTAACATCTCCTTAGGCATAGACTTAGTGGCTGGTAATAATCGTGTACCAGAGCCAGCTACTGCGACTATAGCTTTCTTAACTTTTTTCATGTGTATATTATACTAAAATTTTAGCTATATGTAAATGGCTTAATTTAAAATATTTTTACGATGTTCAAAAATATGAGAGCCTAAGTCAAAAATTATTTTTAAAATCACTAAAAAAACCACAGCTGAGACTTCTTGACTATAATTTGTATATATAATACCTGCTCCAGCTAACATAATTATAATATGCATTATAATTATCCTTCTGTAAGGCACAAACATTTGTTTCTTAAGACTAACATATTTGAATTCCTGTTTTTTTATAAAATTAAACACAAAAGACATACCATGGCTCAAAAATATAAAAGATAAAGAAATAATCAAAGCTTTGAAATATTCAAAAACAATAACAAATGCCGCTACCTGTCCAGAAGCTAATTCTAAATTTGGCTGAAAAAGTTGAAGGATAAAAAATAAATGAACAAACATAAAAATTACATAGTGCATTATAAAAAATGGCACTAGTGGAGTAAATTTATAATTATTTATCTTTTGCATTTTCAAGATATTAAAAAAGCCAATTACAGCTGACTCCATCCAATACAAAATAATAACAGTAAATATATCCCAAGAAAAAAATAAGACTCCCAACAAAGGAATTAAATTTACTAAAATTAAAACTAAACTAGAAGGATAAAAAAATATTTTATTAAATTTTGACATCTTTTTTATATTTAGAAACTACTAATGTAAAAACTAACATTGTAAAAAACAAAACACTTAGATCATTTTTAAAATAAGGTACATCAACTAAGCCATGAACAAACCAAGTTAGCCACATCATAGATAATGGCCAAGCCAAATTATTATTAGCTTTAAATATATCTTTTAATAATAAAATTACATAAATTATTAAACCTATAAAAACTAATAAACCTAATAGACCCATCTCTGTCCAAAAGTTTAAAAATATATTATGCGGATATAAATAAATTTCTAACCACTCTGTGTGATGATAAGCCTCTAAGGCATTTTGATATCCATTTAAACCTGTACCTAATAAAAAATTATCAGCTAACAAAGCACTTGTTTCTTGCCATTGATTTAGGCGAATATCTAAAGAGCTGGACTGTAAATTTAACTCTGGATTAATATCTATTTTAGGTAAAACTAATAATATACTAATTAGTCCTAAAATAATGACAGGAATAGCTATTTTTCTGAGTTTTTTAGCTAATATTAGAGCTAAAAATAGTGAAAAAATAATAGCCAATATAGCACCTTGAGAGACTGTCATGATAGCCAATACTAGACCAAAAACAAATAATATTAAATAATGCCAGTTGAATAATTTGTCTTTAGTGTAAATCCAAAGACCGGCAAATAAAGCGGTCAGTGGAGCAGTTAAAAGACTCAAAGCATTTGGATAAGCAAAAGGCCCAGTTAACCTCTTAACATTAGGAAAATTATAAGCATCAATATAATTCCAAGTCGTAAAATTTTGATACATAGCAACGGTAAATAACCAAGCCAATAACAAGGCCAGAGAATTTATAATTACTGTCCAATCTTTTTTATGGCCCAGACCACCCTCTCTGGCTTAGCCATTCACCTTGTTCTTAACTGTATAAACAAAAACTAGAAAAAACATTAGAGGCTCTAAAAAATAAGCTCGCCATAATCCCAAGGAGGCATAAGTAAAATTTGTTAACAAAGCTAAGATGGCAGCCAGTGACCACAAGCCTAATAAGTATCTCAAAGCTTTAGGCACTTGATTATCAAAAGTTTTTTGTAGAGAAAAATTTATTGCTTTATATTTTTTTTCTTTAAGTAACCAAACTATAAATAAAGAAACTATCAGAAGCTCTAAAAAAGTAGTTGGTATACCTAGAATATTAAAACACCAAAGATAAGATGGTAATAAAACTATCACAGCTCCTACTCCCCAAAGTGGTTTCCTATAACTTAGCCAAATGAAACCGACTAATAAAATGGCGAAAAATAAATCCATCATTTGTTTAAAAATATTTTCTTAAGGTGTTCCCGACTAACGGCCTTGAGCCAAGTCAGAATTACAAAATATAATAATAAAGATAATGATAAAATAAATACTATATTATATGATCTCAACGTCCAAGCTATTAAAAAACTAAAAGCTCCAGCTAAAATACT
>JABHYW010000008.1 GCA_018656655.1 Candidatus Komeilibacteria bacterium
AAAAATTACAGAATTACAAGCTAAAACTGCTAAAACTAGAAAAGGTAAAGCAGTTAAAAAGGCTAAAGCTGTTGAAAGAAAACTTGCCAAAGAAAAAGCTAAGATCAAAGCTGAAATTGCAGAAAATTCTAAACCAAAGACAAAGAAATAACATAATCAAACTTTTTTAAAAAAGCTCTCTTTAGATTTATAGGAGCTTTTTTGTTATAATGAAATATATGAAAATGAAATTAAAAGAATACAAACAAAAAGCAAGTGAGTTAGAACAAGAGATGCAAAAACCTAATGTTGTCTCTGATGCTAAACAAATGTCTAAACTTGGCAGAGAATATAATGAAGTCAAGAAAATTTTAGAATTGGCTGAAATTTTAAATAAAGATACACACGACTTATCTAGCCTAAGAGAATCTATGAAATCAGAAGCTGATGATGAAATGATTGCTATGACCCAAGAAGAAATTAATGTCTTAGAACAAAGAATATCTGATAATGAAGAAAAAATTGACGAACTAGTTAATCCCGATGATCCCAACGACAAAAAAAATATAATCTTAGAAATTAGAGCTGGTACTGGTGGTGATGAATCAGCCCTGTTCGCAGCTGAACTTTTTCGTATGTATTCACGCTTTGCTGAAGAAATGAATTTTAAAATTAAGATAATGTCATCTAATCGTACTGAAATTGGAGGTTTCAAAGAAATTATTGCTGAAGTTGAAGGAGATAATGTCTATAAACATTTTAAATATGAAAGCGGTGTCCATAGAGTACAGCGTGTACCAGAAACCGAAAAATCAGGCCGTGTACACACTAGTGCTGCTTCAGTGGCAGTAATGCCCGAAGCAGAAGAAATTGACCTTCAAATAGAAGCTAAGGACTTACGTATAGATACTTTCTGTTCTTCTGGAGCTGGCGGTCAATCAGTTAATACTACTTATTCTGCAGTACGCATTACTTACTTACCAACTAATACAGTAGTGTCTTGTCAAGATGAAAAATCGCAACTTCAAAATAAAGAAAAAGCTATGGCTATTCTACGATCTCGCGTCTTAGCTGATATAGAAGCTGAAAAACATGCTAAAAATGCAGCGGAAAGAAAAAGCCAAATAGGTACTGGTGATAGATCAGAAAAAATCAGAACTTATAACTTTTCTCAAGATAGAGTAACTGATCACCGCATAAAATTATCTTTACATAATCTAGATAAAATATTAGATGGCGATTTAATGCCAATAATCAAACCACTATGGCAAGCAGCCAAAGCTCAAAAATAATGAGTATAAAAGAGCTAGTCTCAAAATATAAGAACAAGTTAGATATTAATGAATTGGAACAACTCATGGCTTTGGCTTTGCATAAAAATATAGCCTATATCTATAAAAATCCCGATAAATTATTAAGCAGGTCAAATATTCTAACTTTTAAAAAACTATTAAACAAAAGGCTAGCTGATTATTCACTAGCTTATCTTAAAAAAAATAAAGAATTTTATAATCTAAATTTTATAGTAAGTAAACATACACTAATACCTCGTCCTGATAGTGAGTTACTAGTAACTGAAGCTTTAAAAAACACTAGCAACAATCAAAACATTATAGATATTGGTACTGGTTCTGGAGCTTTAATTTTATCTTTAGCTAAAAATAATAAACACACAGCTAATTATGTAGCGACTGACATCTCAACTAAAGCTTTAAATATTGCCAAAACTAATGCTCGCAAATTAAAACTTAAAAATAAAGTTAAATTTATAAAAACTAATTTATTAAATAGTATAAATAATAAATTTGATATAGTCATAGCCAATCTGCCATATCTGACTCCCGAGCAAATGAAAGAAGCTAGTATAAAAAAAGAACCAAGCACCGCTCTACTTTCTGGCAAAGATGGCTTAGACCATTACAAAAAACTTTTAAAGCAATTGCCAAAATATTTAAATAAAAAATATTTAATACTATTAGAAATTGATCCTCAACAAAAAGAATCAATAAAAAAAGAGATTATCAATAATCTCCCTCAAGCTAAAATAGAATTTCTCAAAGATTTAGCAAATAATATTAGAGTAGTGAAAATAAGTAACTAAAAAATCAACATATCCTCATCTGGAATAATTTGAATCCAAGTTTTACCAGCTACCAAATCTATATTGTTTTGATCAAAATCATAAAATTCCACTCGACCATCTTTGAGCTCCCACCGACCTTCTTTCATTCCCAAATGATTAAAAACAAAAACCTTACCATAAGTCTGAGTATCCATATTTCTTCTTAATTTATCATCAATAGTCTTGGCACCAACTACTTGGACTATCACATTGGCAGCTCTAGCTTGCTCACCAGTATTGTAAATGAATTTATCATCACCTTGCCAACGAAGATAAGTATTTAATTTATCATTATATTTCCAATCTACATTATAACCCAAAACAAAATCTATACTAAAATCTAATAGGCCATCGGGACTAGAGCTAGCTTCTATAAAATTCCAATTTTTTTCTAAATTAATATCAGGAACATCATTAATCTCCCCTACTCTTAACCAATTAGCAGAAGAGGTAAACACATTATGTGGAGCGTCTAAATTACTATCTCGCCAAAAATATATTTCTCCAGCTCCAATTTGATCAACTTCATGAAAATTATAGCTATCTATATTATTCAATGCTTTTGGGCTTCCTCCTACATGCATATAAACTCCTTTATAATCATTTGCCCAATCCATAAAATACGGGCGAGCTGATCTAACTGGACCAATTTTATTAATACTTTGACGACTGTCAAAAACTCCCATCAATCTAGTAATATTACCTTCAGCCAATGCTTCATAAACTATATCAGCCTTATTCAAACCATATTGAGGTCTAGCATCATAGGCATTATCAAACATAATAGATATAGCAAAAAAATCCTGATCCTGTGTTTCTAAGACACTACCGTTTAAAGCATGTCTAAAAACTTCACCTTGCTCAATGTTGTCATCTACATTTTCTGAAGACTGACTTGTTTTTGAAGATAAGTAATTAAAAATTCCAAGCCCAAGCAAAATAACTGCCATAAAAATGACAGTTATTGCAATATATATCTTTGACTGATGACTTATCATCAAAAATTTAGTATTAAATTATTTCTTTTCTTCTGACTTAGCATCGCCTTCGGGTTTAGCATCACCTTCGGGTTTAGCTTCACCTTCAGCACCTTCAACTGGAGCTTCACCTTCAGCACCTTCAACGCCTTCGGCAGCCTCAGCGGCTTCAGCAGCAGTTTTAATTATGATCTTCTTAGGTAGAGTAACATTAGCTACTGGATTATTTGGATCATTCATAATAGTTACTTTTTCATCAACAACTAAATCACTAACTACTAATTTCTGCCCCATTTCAACTAAAACACTAACATCAATTTCTATCTTAGCTGGCAGATCACCTGGTAAACATTGTACATCAACTGTTTCAATTTTTTTATTTAATTGACCACCTTGTTCACGTACAACTTTAGAAGTACCTATTAATTCTACGGGAACTTTAGTGCTAACTATCTTCTTAGCATCTATAGCCATAAAATCAACATGAGTAAGTTTATCAGTTACTGGATCTTGTTGATATTCACGAACAATAACTTTAATTTCTTTACCAGCTACTTTAACAGTCACAACATTACTAGTGCCAGCTTCTTTTAATATCTTAAGCAACTCTCTATAATCTACATCCATAGATATAGGTTTTTGAGAAAAACCATAAACAATACCAGGTACTCGCTTACCTGTTCTGATGTCTGTAAGTTGACTTTGTTTATCAACTTTACGTTCGTTTGCTTCTAATATAAATTCCATACTTTTTTAGGGTAAAATTAAAAATTCAATGCGTCTATTTAATCATAAAATATCAATAAAGTCAACCGGCATACGCCGGTTGCCCCGCGAATGCAGGGCAATTGTCACTTTATACTAATATCAAGTAATATAAAACGCATATTAATACAGAACTGGATTCTTAACGATTCCTGATATAAACATTTTGAGATATACCTAAGGCTATCATAATAGCCCACATAGAGCTGCCTCCAGCTGATACTAAGGGCAAAGGAATACCAGTAACAGGTGATATACCCATATTCATACCAATATTAATAAATGTCTGTACCAAAAGCATAGCTGCAATGCCTAATATCAAATAAGCTCCAAAATCATCTTGGCTTTGACGCATCGCCAAAAACAACCTATAGAATATAAATATAAATAAAGCTAGTACCAAAGTAACACCTACTAGACCTAAGTCTTCAGCTATAACAGCAAATATAAAATCCGTGCCTGGTTCTGGTAAAAACCTCAAACTACTTTGAGAACCCAAAGCCAAACCTCTCCCAAAAACCTGCCCTGAACCAACTGCCACTATAGACTGGATAACATTATATCCTGCCCCTTGCGGATCTCTACCAGGATCTATAAAGGTTAATATTCTATCTTGCTGATAAGGTATTAAAATAAAAAACCAAGAAATAACAACCGTTACTAAAAATGCTCCACTTAACCACCAAAAATGTGCTTTTTTAATACCAGTAAAAAGTAAGACAATTATCCAAGTACCTAAAAGCACTAGGGCTGATCCAAGGTCTGGTTGCAACATTACTAATCCCACAAACAATAAAGTCAGTAGACCCGATTTTATAATATGGCTAAACATAAAAAATTCACCAGCGTAATTGGAAAAATATCGGGCCAAAGTTATAATTAAAGCAATCTTGGCAAACTCAACTGGCTGAACATTAAAAAAACCAAAGTTAATCCAACCAGTGGTTCCTTTTACCTCTGAACCAAATATTAATACCGCTACCAAAATCAAAGCAAATAAAATAAAAATAAGCTTGGCATAAGTTAGCCAAACATTATAATTTACACTAGCAAAAAAGAAAAATAGAACAATGCCAGACAAAGCAAAAAATATTTGCTTTCTAAAAACTAAAAAATTATTAGTATCTGTATTTAAACTCAAGCTATATAAAATACTGATGCTTAGCACCAGTAAAATACTCACTGCAAAAAATAAAAGCCAATCTATTTTTTGCCACTTAGCAAAAAAACTAATCATAATCTTTATCTAATATAAAAGTCTGGATCTGCATAAACGTTTTTGAAAATATCTTTATCTAGTTTATTCAAAATTGGAAAAACACTTGCTCTAGTGACTCTAGCCAATCTATTTAGCCAAACAGTTTCTAAGTTTCTAGTCTCCAAAGCTACAAAGTCTTTTGCTTTTAATTCATTTATAGCTACTAAAGTATTCCCATTATACAAAGCTATCTGCCAATCTATTTCCCAAAAATTATAAACTGAATCGTTAAAGGCCTGCCAAGATACTCTACTTGGTAAATCAATAGTTACTTCATCAACAGTTTCTCTGCTGGCTGCCTGAAATTTAATATTAGATATTTCCAAATTAATCTCTGGAAAACTACTATCAATACGATACCAGTCTATATTAGAAATGACTAGCTCTGGATTCCTAATAGCTTTATCAGATTCATAAGCAGTTAAAGATAAAAGCCTTGTCTCGGCTGGATTAATAAAAGCTGTTTTAATTGGTGTGGCTTCCCCTTGAGATACAAAATGATAATCTAAACTTTTAACAGTCCAATCTGTATTTGAATTTTCAACTAAAGCTACAATGTTATATCTTCTATCTCCCAAGGAAATAAAACTTACTTTACTAGTCTCAATATCTTGTGGTGCGTTGGCAGAATGATAAGCCCTCCAATCAAAATTACTTTGTTGAATTTGCCTAGCTGAGGCAGAAAATCCCGCTCCCCTAAAATAATTAATAGCCTTAAATATCAACACGCCGTAAAAAATAACAAAAATTAATATAGTTAATATAAAAACTATTTTTTTAATCAATAATTTGTGAGTAATAAAAAAATATCCTCTATTTAGCTCCTCCTGACTGATTGGTTTATAGTCATCCATTAGAAATATGTTAATGTATATATTATACAATATTTAAGTACTAATGCCAATTATTTGGCAAGACTAGATTAGCTATGTTATAATAATAGCGAATTAAAAAATAAAACAAAAAAAATGTTAGAAACCTCAAAAGATCTATTAAATATTATGTTAGGCTCTTCTGCGTTGATAGTAGCCCTACTATTTTCATGGTTGTTATACCAAACAGCCAGAACTATCAAAGGAGTGAATGATATTATCAAGGTAGTACAAAACATAGTAAGTAATATTGATGAAGGAGTTAATACCTTCAAAGACAAAGCTGGTAATGCCGCAGCCTTTTTGACTGTTTTCATAAAAGGCGCTCAATCAATCTTAACTACTGTTAATAAAAAAAAGACTAGTAGTAAAAAGACTAGCACCAAGAAAAAACAAAAATAAAACCCACTCCGGGACAAGTCCCCCGATATATAAATAATAATTAATATTATCGGGTTTTATTATCAAAAAAAATTTAAATGTTTATTCATCTCCATACTCATTCCCACTATAGTTTGCTCGATGGCCTAGGCACTCCAGATCAATTAATAGCTGAAGCTAAAAAACAAGGGGCTACTGCTTTAGCTTTGACAGATCACGGCAATATGTATGGGGCCATAGAATTTTATCAAAAATGTAAAAAAGCTGATATTAAGCCAATTATTGGTGTAGAGGCTTATATCTCACTATCATCTCTAACAGAAAAAAATGTTAGAGAAAAACCTTATCATTTAATTCTCTTAGCTGAGAACAATGAAGGCTACAAAAATCTTCTAAAGCTAACTACTATAGCTCATTTAGAAGGTTTTTATTATAAACCTCGTATAGATTGGGCTACTCTAAAAAAATATAGTAAAGGTTTAATTGCTAGTACTGCTTGTTTAGGTGGACCATTAGCTAGACATATTAGAGCTGGTCAAAATATTAAAGTAGAAGAAAATATAAAAATACTTTTGGATATTTTTGGACATGATAATTTATTTTTAGAAATGCAAAATCTAAATAATGATGCTCAAAAAATTGTAAATGAAGAATATAAAAAACTATCCAAACAACATAATATACCTTTGATTATTACTAATGACGTTCACTATGTAAAAGCTGAAGATGATAATGCTCAAGATGTTTTACTTTGTATTCAAACTAAGCAAAAACAGAAGGATGAAAATCGAATGAATTATTTGGGCGAAGATTACTCAATGATTGAAGAGTCTAAAACTTTAGAATTATTTGGTCCAGAAGCTCAGGAAGCAATTGATAATACAGCTAAAATAGCTGAACGCTGTAATGTAGCCATAGAATTGGGCGTTATTCAGTTACCAGACTATGAATTACCAGACAATATTAATGCTGACCAAGAACTACATAGATTATGTATTGAGGGTGTAGCTAAAAGGTACAATTTTGAAGCTAAAGATATTCCTCAACATATCCAAGAAAGACTTGATTATGAATTAGGTATTATTACTAAAACTGGCTATGCTACCTATTTTTTAATTGTACAAGACTTTGTAAATTGGGCTAAAGATCAAAAAATTATTGTGGGCCCAGGACGTGGCTCTGCTGCTGGATCATTAGTTTCTTATCTGATTAATGTTACTAATATTGATCCACTAAAATATGATTTAATCTTTGAAAGATTTCTTAATCCAGAGCGTGTATCAATGCCTGATATTGATCTTGATTTTGCTGATACTAGACGCGATGAAGTTATCCGTTATGTTGAAAATAAATATGGTAAAGATCACGTAGCTCAAATCATTACTTTTGGTACGATGGCTGCTCGAGCTGCTATTAGGGATGTAGGACGTGTATTAGGTTATAGCTATGGTCTTTGTGATCAACTAGCTAAAATGATTCCAATGTTTACCTCTCTAAAAGAGGCCTTATCAAATGTAGATGAACTTAAAAAAATATATGAGGAAGATCCAGAATCACAACGTCTATTAGACATGGCTCAAAAATTAGAAGGTCTAGCTCGTCATTCCTCTACTCATGCTTGTGCAGTTTTGATTACCAAAGAACCACTAAGCAACTACACTCCCCTTCAATATGCTAGTGGCGATGATAAAACTATCATTTCCCAATATTCTATGAATCCAGTAGAAGCTCTTGGTCTTCTTAAGATGGATTTCTTGGGATTAAAAAATCTAACTATCTTAGAGCAAACTATAAAAATAGTTGAAGCCACTAAAGATGTCAAAATAGATTTAGATGATTTACCTCTGGATGATAAAAAAACCTTTAGCCTATTGCAGGCCGGTAACACAACTGGTGTTTTTCAATTAGAGTCTGGCGGTATGAAAAGATACCTTAAACAATTGAAGCCAACCGAATTAGAAGATATAATCGCCATGGTCTCTCTTTACCGTCCTGGTCCAATGGAATTTATTCCTGACTTTATTGCTGGCAAACACGGTCATAAAAAAGTACGCTACCTCCATCCTAAATTAGAGCCTATTCTAAAAAATACTTATGGCATTGCTATTTATCAAGAACAAATCATGCGAATTGCTCGTGATTTAGCTGGTTTTAGTTATGGACAAGCTGATGTATTAAGAAAAGCCGTTGGTAAAAAAATTAAAAAATTGCTTGATGAACAAGAAGAAAAGATAGTTTCTGGCATGGTAGATAACGGCATCGACAAAAAAACTGCCAATAAAATATGGGAATTTATTGTGCCTTTTGCTCGTTATGGATTTAATAGATCTCATGCCGCTTGCTACGCTATGATAGCCTATCAAACAGCTTATCTAAAAAGTAATTTTCCTGAGGCCTTCATGGCAGCTTTATTAACTGCCGACCAAGATAATACTGATAGGGTTACGATTGAAATAAAAGAATGTCACAAAATGGGCATTGATGTTTTACCACCTGATGTTAATGAAAGTTTCTCTAATTTTGCTGTAGTAGAAAATTCTGATAAAACCAAAATGAGTAAAATACGTTTTGGTTTAAATGCTATCAAAAACGTTGGACATAATATTGCCAAGGTAATTATTAAAGAAAGAAAAGCTAATGGAAAATATAAATCCGTAGAAGATTTATTAACTCGCATTAAAGATAAAGACTTAAATAAAAAATCCCTGGAAAGCCTTGTGAAGGCAGGTGCCTTAGATTCTTTAATTAGTCGCGGGCAAGCTTTAGGTAATATTGTCACTCTATTAGAATTTAATAAAAAAATTCAAAACGAACACAAAAGTGGGCAAAACAATCTTTTTGCAGATTTACCAATGGCTAGCTCTACCCTATCTTTAAAATTAGATGAATTTGAAGATACAGCTATTGAAACTAGATTGTCTTGGGAAAAAGAATTAATGGGTCTATATATTTCAGATCATCCATTCAAATCATATATTAAAATATTAAAAAAACACGTCACCACTTTAGATAAAATAAAAAGTAAAGAGGGTCAAAGTGTAAAAGTGTCCGGTATAGTTACTAATGTTCATAAAATTATTACTCACAAAGGTCAAGCAATGTTATTTGTGGTTATAGAAGATTCTACAGCTAGTACTGAAATAATAGTTTTCCCTAAAACTTTAGATTTAACCTTCCAACTGTGGCAAGATGAAAATAAAGTAATCGTTGAAGGTAAGGTATCAGACAAAGATGGTCAAGCAAAAATATTAGTAGAAAGAGCTGAATTAATTACTGAAGAATATCTAAATGGTCTTAATGCTAGAAATTTAGCAGACGATAAATTATGGTTAAGCTTACCTCAAGGCTTTGATAAAGAAAAAATGAACGATTTGAAAGCTATTCTTGATACTAGCCCAGGATTAAGCCCTGTATATTTACAAATTAATAATGGCAAGGTAAGAAAAATCAAAATTGACGTTAAAGTATTACCTGATAAACAGCTAAAAGAAAAAATTATAGAATTTTTAGGTCCAGATAGCTGGGAATTGAAAAAAGATTAAAATACTGAAAGCTCTGAGTGTAGTCGAAGAGATGGAGTCAAACACTTATTTCTGCTATAATATAAGCGTTAAATAAAGAATAATATGAATCAAACTATAAAACGAAAATCAAGCAACACTTATTCTAAGTTAGTTGGATTTTTTCTTTTCCTAACTGTCATTGCTATTTTTGTGGTTACCCATTTTGCTCTAGCTAAAGTGCATATCAAAATATATACTGACCTAGAAGAAAAAGAAGCCTCTGTTTTAATAGAAATACAATCTGAAAATAATGAAAATCTATCAGCCGATGCTTTAATAGGTAAAATAATTAACACTGATATAGAAATAACTGCCACTGTAGCTAGTAATAAAGAAACTATTAATAGTGACAAGGCTGGTGGTTATGTAACTATTTATAATAATTACTCTAAAGATCAACCATTAATCAAAACTACTCGCCTACTAACTCCTGATGATAAACTATTTAGACTTAGTGAGGGCGTCACTGTACCAGCGGGCTCACAAGTTAAAGTTTGGGCTGAAGCCGATGGTGAGGGCGAAGGTTTTGTCACTGAGGTTACTACTTTTATAATCCCTGGCCTTTGGGAGGGATTACAAGATAAAATATATGCAAAAAGTTTTGATGGTATGAGCTTACAAAGCATTCCTGGATTTACTGTTAGTCAAGAAAATTTAGATGCTGCCAGAGAACAAATTAGAAAAGAAGCAATTACTCAAAGTTTAGCTATTATAAATGGATTAGTCGCTGACAAATTAGCTATCAATCAAAATAGACTAAAACTATATTTTGAAGATATTAGTAGTAATCAAGTTGGAGACATCAGCGAAGAAACAAGTGTTACTCAAAAAATTACTGCACACGGTTTAATATTCGATCAAGAAAACTTCATTAATAAAGCTAAAGAAAAATTAAGTAAAGAGTTAGAAGGCGGACAAGTTTTAGTAAATTTTGATGAAGAAAAAATAACTTATAATGTTTTGGAAATTAATTTAGAAAAAGACGAAGCCATTCTAGAAGTAAAAACCTCCGTTACTGTCAGTTCTAGTGAAAATATTTGGGATATAGATAAAGGAAAATTAATTGGTTTAAACGAACAAGATTTAAGAGTCTACTTCAAACAATTTAATCCTGAGAAAATAGATATAGAATTTTCACCATTCTGGGTTAAGACAACTCCTCTGCTTAAAGACCATATAATAATAGAATAAATCTTTTCTCTAACCCCTCCGCCCTTCGGGCACCTCCCACCACCTTCGGCGTCCAGGGGAGGTTTTTTAAATATAAAAGCCCCCCCTGTCAAGGGGGATTCAAGGTGAATTGAGTAGGAGACTCAAGAGAGAGTGCCCTGGGGTATAGGGGGTTAAAAAGAAAAGAGCCGAAATCTCAATAAGAGAAATTCGGCTCGATATTAAATTAAGGAGTTAAAAAATAGGAAACACTATGCTGATAATAGCCAATATACAAAATACTATTAAAAATATATTATGATATTTTTTATTATCTATAATAACTGAAAACGCGGTACAAACTCCAACAAACGAAGCAGCAAGCGCAATCCAACTAGAAGTCCCAGTAGCATTATGATGAAGAATAGCAGCAAGCATAGCAGCAAGCGCAGCATAAATACTAAGTAAAGAAGTAATAAAAAGGCTTTTATCTACTCTTTTAAATACATAGCCGCTAATCATCAAAATAATCGCTACTAACAATAAAATTACGTGTTTTGTAAACATTTTTCTCCCCCCTTTTCAAAGTACAAGACTTTAATAAGAATCATTCTTATTATTAAAAACATTTTATATTAGTATATTTTAATGTTTTTGTCAATAGTAAAAACTTTTTTGACATTTTCTACAAAAAGACTATAATTAATAAGCTATTAGATGATTGGAACAACTACCAATTGTTCTCCTGAAAAGGACCTTTTAGGCTAAATCTAAACAAAATTAAAAAAGAGTGCCCACCTATGCTAAAGCTACGGCGGGAACTTGGGTGGAACCATCCTTCGTCTCTCGACAAGCTCGAGACTACGGATGGCAGGCCGCAAGGCTTGCTAATTCAGAGGGATCCCAGGACTAATCTGTCTTGGGTTATTTTATTTTTAAAACGTTTGTCATCCTGAACTAGTTTCAGGATCTCCCAGAAGATTCCGGATCAAGTCCGGAATGACAAGAAAAAAACATTATGTCTAAAGAAAAAATGCACAAAGAACGTCATTCGCTATCACATATATTAGCTATGGCGGTGCTACGAAAATTTCCTGATGCTAAATTAGCTATTGGGCCAGTTATTGATAATGGTTTTTATTATGATTTTCTTTTACCAGAACCTTTGTCAGATAAAGACCTGCCAAAATTAGAAAAAGACATGAAGAAAATTATTTCTCAAAAAATAAAATTTGAGAAAAACGTCAGCTCTAGAGAAGAAGCTTTAAAAAAAGCCAAAAGTAATAAATTTAAAACTGAGCTTATTAATGAATTGCCAGCTGATGAAAAAATAAGTTTTTATGATTCTGGAGACTTTAGTGATCTTTGCGCTGGACCTCATGTAGAGTATAGTACTGAAATTAATCCTAAAGCTTTTAAACTAACTTCTGTCGCTGGAGCCTATTGGCGTGGCGATGAAAAAAATGAAATGCTGACTCGTGTTTATGGAGTAGCTTTTGAAACTAAAGAAGAGTTGGATGAATATCTGGCCATGGTAGAAGAAGCCAAAAAACGTGATC
The DNA here is from genome assembly GCA_018656655.1 of Candidatus Komeilibacteria bacterium. Lineage (GTDB taxonomy): Bacteria > Patescibacteriota > Patescibacteriia > UBA1558 > GWA2-36-10 > XYD1-37-29. Next base: position 12,626 of record JABHYW010000008.1, read on the forward strand.
ATAGAAAACTTGGTAAAGATTTAGATTTATTTACTTTTTCTGATGTAGTTGGCAAAGGTCTACCATTGTGGACAGTTAAAGGTGCCACAATCAGACGAGAGCTAGAAAGATTTATAGTAGACGAAGAAATTAAACGTGGTTATCAACATGTTTATACTCCTGATATTGCTAAAATTGATTTATACAAAAAATCAGGACATTACCCATATTATAAAGATTCTATGTATGCGCCAATCAAGATTGATAATGAAGAATTCATGCTTAGGCCTATGGCTTGTCCTCATCACTTTGAACTTTATTCAAGTAAACCTAAAAGTTATCGTGATTTACCAATGCGGATTGCTGAATTAGCTAAACTATATCGCTATGAACAATCTGGCGAGTTACATGGCTTGATAAGAGTTAGAAGTTTTTGTTTAGCAGATGCTCATATTATTTGTGCTGATGTTGAACAAGCCAAACAAGAAGTAAAGGGTGCTTTAGATCTAATTGAGTATATTGCTAATACTTTTGGTCTAGAATTTGGTAAAGACTTTACATACCGTTTATCCTTAGGCAATCGTGAAGATGAAAAAAAATATTATAAAGATGATAAAGCTTGGAATCAGGCTGAAAATGTTTTAAGAGAAGTTCTAAAAGATATGAAACATGATTTTGTAGAAGCGGCTGACGAAGCTTCTTTCTATGGTCCTAAAATCGATATCCAAATGAAAAATGTTATGGGTAAAGAAGATACTGCCTTTACTGTTCAATATGACTTTGTAATGCCAGAAAGATTCAATTTGGTCTATACTGATAAAGATAGTAAAGAAAAGAAAGCTATAGTTATCCATAGATCATCTGTTGGAGCTTTGGAGCGCGTTATAGCATTTTTAATTGAACATCATGCTGGTAATTTTCCACTTTGGCTAGCTCCAGTCCAAATAAAAATAATTTCTGTTGGCGAAGGTCATATTGAATATTGCCAGAAAATGGTTAAGGAATTTGGTGAAGAAAGTATTCGTGTTGAATTAGATATATCTGACGAAACAGTCGGTAATAAAATTCGTAAATCATCTCAGGAAAAAATACCTTATACTCTAGTTATTGGTGATAAAGAAATGAGTTCTAAAGATTTAGCTGTTAGAATACGCGGTAAACAAGATTTATTAAATATTCCAAAAGAAAAATTTATAACAAAAATAAAAACAGACATCAAAAATCGTAGCTTAGAATTGTTATAATTAATCTATAATTACATGGAAATTAAAACGGCCCTTACTTACGATGATGTTTTGTTGGTGCCTCAAAAATCCGACATTGTATCTCGTCAGGATGTAAATACTAGTACTAAACTTACTAAAAATATATCCCTT
>JABHYW010000009.1 GCA_018656655.1 Candidatus Komeilibacteria bacterium
AAATCACCGTGAGGATCTACAACACAAACACCCTTACCATCTTGAATATCCTGAATAATCATATTTTCTAAAACAGTAGATTTACCCATACCAGTTTTACCAATAAAATACATATGGCGACGTCTGTCATCAGTTTTTATTCCAAATTTTACATTAGAATTTCTATAGTTTGTTTCAGCAAAAAGCGTTATTTTATCACTCATATATTAAGAAGTTGGTAAATTAGGTGGTGCCTGACCTTTATGTCGAGGTGCTTCAGCGGTTTTTGTATCTTTTTTAGCAAACTTTTCTTCAAAATGTTTATCAGATAAATCTACATTAAAATTAGGAGTAACTAATTGTCTAGTTAGCTCTTCACTAACTTCACTTTTACCTGAAGCTTCTAATTTATGAATTGGTAATGAAGATGGTGGTTCAGATTTTTTGGTCTCAGTACGTTGTAATAATGGAGCTTTAACAAATTTACTTGGAAAATGCCAAATAGTAGCTAGCTCTTCTGTATTTAAAATAAAATAATTATGTCCTCTAGTGCCACTACGTTTTTTATAAGCAGTCATTAGTCTTTTTCTACGCCAAGCTGTACGAGTTTTTATAAAGAAATAATTAATTTTAGTTTTAGTCTTTTTATCTGGCATGAAAGAATTGAGATCCATTGTATTAAACTGCTTGATAGAACCAAAAACAGAAGAGATTACTCTGGCTGGAGCATACAGCTCTTTTGGAGAAATATATATTAAACGAATCTTACATTCAAAGCCTGTTTTACTAGCTTTATTTTCTATTGCTTCTATAGCAGCCTTCTCACCTGGAGTAAGATGAAGCATTAAGGACGGCATATCATCTTTAGTTTTATTAGCTGGAGAGGCTGTTAAATCTTGCGGCCAAATCATAGGCTCTCCAGTAGATAAGAAAAATAAACTAGTTATTGGATCAAATACTCTATTAAAAAAACCTTTCTTTTCAGTAAATTTTTTACCAGCTATTTTATAAGCTTGTTTCATGCTACGTTTTGGCCAACTAAAGCCAGTTGGTTTAACTATAATTTGAAACCAAACTTGTTCGCCAATTTGAATTTTACTCATAGTTTCAAGCATTGAAGCTAGAGGATCTTTAAATTCTCCCGAAACAGCATCTTCAAATTCAGTATAAGTTCTAATAGGATAGGCTTCATTTTCTGCCAAAACCACTTCTGTACCCCAAATATTATGAGTATCATTTGGATAATCATTTGGCGTAGTATCTATATAATCCTCAACTTCGGTAATTTCAGCATCTGGATATTGAGAGTAAATAGAACTTTCTATTAAATCACGAAATTGAGTTGGAGTTCGTATTAAAAATTGTACATAACCATCAATACTAACTATTTCAAAAGAAAAACCAAGTTGAAACTGCCCATCTCTATATATTTCTAAAAGATTAAGTGGTCCGTGTGCACCAGAAACAGTAGAAAAAAGTTGCTCTACAGCTTTCGGGGTTTGCTCAGTGTCTTTCGGTACATCAATAGCTAAAATAACAAATTTGTTAGTGTCAAACCATTTTATACTCTGTCTAAGATGCCAAACCTCAAAAATACCTCTAGAAATTACAATAAAATAAATAATCCAGCCTCCATTTTTAAAGAAGTACCAAGCTACTGCAGTCTGGCCACTATCCATAGCGGCGTATAATTCTGATAAGTTAAAAGTTATTTCCATAATGTATTTATATTATACCCTTTTTTGAACTTTTTTTAAAGTCTTTAATAAAACAAAACACCCTCCTCATCTATCAAACGATAGATGCTTATAAAGGAAGGTGTTTTTTTAAAATATTTTATTCGCTTTTAGCAACTTTTAATGAATAACGTCCTTTTTCATCACGGAGAAATTTGTCTTTATTCATTAAGGCTAGGGTAATAGTAGTTTCTTTAATCATGCGTTTTTCAAAAACTTCTTTAGTAATTTCTTTTTTAGTTAGTGGTTTATCACTATTATTTAAAATATCAGCAATTACATCTGCAACTACGCCTGGCTTATAACCCCATTCTTTTAAGGCATAAATACCACGACCTACTAATACATATTTTTTATCTAAAATTAATTCATTGTGAATAGTAGCTGGATAAGCTGTACGATGATCAAAATTCATTTGATTTATAATATCAGCAATATTTGTAAAATGCATAGGCTTACCTTTTTTTTGTAGAACTAAATATATTTTATCATTCATTCTACGTGGAGTAATGCTTGCCCATTCTACTAATCCCCATTCTTCATAAGGATTTGATTTTAGCTTTTTAGTAACATTAATAAAGTTTATTACTACTCTATCTGTTAAATCATTATTAGTACCATAGAATTCAGCTTCTTGAATTTTTTCAATAAGCTCGTCTAAATTTAGGGCTTCACCATGACCATCTATTAGAGAGCGTATACTATCAATAGTGTCATCAAACAAATCTACATTAGCTTCAGGAGTCTTCCAAAAACCATTACTCTGCTTTGTTTCTTTAGCAAAACTAAATCTATGACTTAATAATTGATTTAATATAAATTTAATAGCTGCTTTATTATCTTCAGAGCTACCAGGAATTGATAACAATTCATCTATTAAATTATCTTCAGACATCAAACCGCCATGCTCAGCTAAAGTAGAGTTGGCAATATCTTCAATCTCTTTAAGTATAGTTTGATTGAAACTTTTATTTATCTTTTTCAGAGAAGTGTTTTCAATTTGTCTAATTCTCTCACGAGTAACACTATATTGTTTACCAATATCCTCAAGAGTCTTTTTCTCTGAACCAGATAAGCCGTGACGCATTTTTATAATTTCTTGCTCACGTTCTGATAAAGCAGTCAAAATATTCTCCAAAGTTTGATGGGGATCAAAATCAGATAGCTTTGAAAGATGTTTTGATGTAATAACTTGGTCTAAAATTCCTGACATATGTTTA
>JABHYW010000010.1 GCA_018656655.1 Candidatus Komeilibacteria bacterium
ACTTTAAATAAAGAAGCAGTCAAAATGGGCCTGATGATGTCTTTAGCTATAAATTGTAAGATAAACAAGCAATCAAAGTTCGATAGAAAAAACTATTTTTATCCAGATTTGCCAAAAGGTTATCAGATATCTCAATTTGACGAACCTTTGTCTCATGACGGACATTTAATTATTGATGTAGATAATCAAACCTGGAGTATTGGCATAGAGCGACTTCATTTAGAAGAGGATGCTGCTAAAAATATTCATAAAGATAATAAAACTTTTGTAGATTTTAATAGAGGTGGTACGCCATTAGCTGAGATAGTTACTAAGCCTGATTTTAGAAGTCCTAAAGAGACCAAAGAGTTTTTACAGGAGATGAGGTTGATTGCTCGTTATTTAGATGTATCTGATGCTGATATGGAAAAGGGGCATTTTAGATGTGATGCTAATATATCTCTTCGTCCCGTAGGTGATAATAAACTTTATGAAAAAACAGAGGTTAAGAATCTAAATTCATTTAAAGCTGTTGAAAAAGCTCTAATGTTTGAGGAAATAAGACAAGCTAAACTTTGGGATGAAGGTAATCCACCAACAATAACCGAAACTCGTGGTTGGGATGAAAATAAAGGTGAAACTGTAGCTCAGCGGACTAAAGAAGGGTCATCTGATTATAGATATTTTCCAGAGCCTGATCTTCCGTTACTTATTATTTCTAAGAATTTAATGCAGGAAGTAATTTCTTTGATGCCAGAGCTTCCTTTTGCCAAGAAAAATAGATTTATTAAAGAATATGGTCTTAATGGAGAAGATGCTTGGATTTTAGTTAGTCAAAAAGTGTGGGCTAACTATTTTGAAGAGGTAATGTCTGATTTGCGAGCTTGGCTATTTAAAGCAGAAGGTCTGCATGAAGATAGTGATGAAGCTGGTAAGCTATGGGAAGATAAGAAGGTTAAGTTATCCAAACTTACTTTCAATTGGATTAGTAGTGAGTTATTTGGTTTAATTAAATCAGATTTTGATATTAAAGATTTAAAAATTAGTGCTGAAAATATGGCCGAGCTTATTAGTTTAATTTATAAGCAAACTATTAATAGTTCGGCTGGACAATCTATACTAAAAGAAATGTTTGAGGGTGCTGATGATGATCCTAGTCATATTGCTGAACGTTTAGATTTAGCTCAGATTGATGATGATAGTACTTTGGAGGATATTGCAATTAAAATTATAATGTCTAATCCTGAGCAAGCTGAGGCTTATAAAGGTGGTAAAGAAACGCTTCTTAAATTTTTTGTTGGACAGTTTATGAAAGAGTCTAAAGGTAAAGCTAATCCACAAAAAGCAGAGGAAATACTGAAGAAAAAATTAAAATAATTTATTATAAAAATAATAACCTTGTTAATAGCGGGGTTTTATTATTGATCCAGCCCTTCGCGAAGGGCTTGGATTGACAAAAATTAATAAATAGGGTATGAATAAATAGATTTCGTTCTTATCACTAATAGTCACTTTACCTAGGAGAATTAATCATGATTACAACTCATTGCTCGATGATTCAAAAGTCTGCACCTCGTTTTAAGGGTGAGGCTGTCCGTGAGGCCTTGTTGAGTTTAATAACCTTAGCAGAAAAAGGCCATCGTATTCCTGATATTCATATTAAGTTGCATGGTGAAAATGGCACTTTGTGTCGTTTGAAACTAATTGAATGCATACTAGACGAAGATTCGGATTGCATCAAAGTTATTGTATTGACACCAGGTCAATGTGGTGAATACCGCACCTTCCATTTTGTCACTAAAGACCTATTACCCAATCCTCATGCGAATTTGATTGAGAAATTGGTTATAGGTTATCCGGAGTTTCAGATTAGTAAGGTGGTTGAGAATACTCATTTAGGTATCAGAACTACATTTGTTCCAGGTAAGAATCCAAAAATTGAAAATATTACGAAGGCTGCCTGACCTTTTGAGTTTATAAAAAGCCCCGTATGCATAACACATACGGGGTATTTATTTTATTTTAGGAAATTTTTTAGAAGTTTTTTAATTTCTTTAGTATTTTTATTCCAATGTATTTCAATGCCTTGTTTTTCCATACGTCGGAACCAAGTCATTTGACGTTTGGCATAATTGCGAGTGCTTTGCTTTATTTTATCAATAGCCTCTTCTAAACTAACTTCATTATTTAAATATTCTATTATTTGTTTATAGCCAATACCAGTTAAAGCTGGCAGTGCTTTATTATTATATTTTTTATATATTTTTTTAACTTCGTCTATAGAACCATCGTTAACCATTCTGTCTACACGTTTATTTATTTTGTTATATAATTTTTCTCTGTCAGGATCTATTCCTAAAACTATAAAGTCATATGGGCATTCTCTGAGAGAGGGCTCTTTAGGATGCATATCGTAATTTTGGATAACAGAACAGATATATAATCCTGTACCGCCAGCAATAATAGGTAATTTATTTTTAGCTAATATTTTTTTAATTGCTTTAAAAGCATCTTGTTGCCAATTGAAAAGTGAATAATCTTCATTAGGATCAACAATATCTAACAGATGATGAGGAATACTTTGCATGGCATCTTTAGTAATTTTATTACTAGCAATATCCATGCCCTTATAAATTTGACGGGAATCAGCTGAAATTATCTCACCATCAAAATCTTTAGCAATTTGAACTGCTAAGTCAGATTTTCCAGCTGCTGTTGGACCGAGGATTATTATGATTCGTTCTTTTTTCATATTAATTTTGCTTTAACGCCCCAATCTAAAGCTTCGGTAATTTCTACTTGATAAAATTCTCCAATTTTTAGGGATTTATTATTTTCTATGTAAACTGGCAAATAATTTGATAACTTGCCAATATTTATAAATATATTTTTTTGTTTATCATCTTGTTTAACTATGTCTATCAGCACTTCACGTTTTTGATTGATCAAATTTTTGTTAAAAGCTAAAGATTGTATAGTCAATTGATCATTCATGATTTGCCAACGTTCTTTTTTTATTGCTTTAGGCACATCATCTTTATGCATTTTAGCTGCCACAGTGCCAATTCTAGTAGAATATTGGGATATATACATCAAATTATAGTCTACGTCTTTCACTAATTTTTTGGTAGCCTCAAAATCTTTATCGCTTTCACCACAAAAGCCTACAATAATGTCGGTAGACAAAGTCATGCCTGGAATTTGTTTTTTTATTTTTTTAATTAATTTTTTGTATTCAGCCACTGTATAGTGCCGATTCATTTTTTTAAGAACTTCGTCAGAACCACATTGAACAGGTAAATGTAAATAATCATTTAAATTTTTGCATTTGGACATGGTAGTTATCAACTCATCACTCATATCATAAGGATGGCTAGTTAGGAATTTCAGCCAGAAATGATTTGATAAGCTATCTATTTTTTTGAGTAGCTCGGGAAAAGAAATTTCTTTGTTCCTTCGGCTTTGCTCAGGACCTTCGGCCTTTTTGTCTAAACCATAGCTATTTACATTTTGGCCAAGTAAAACTATTTCTTTATAACCCTTGTCTAATAATTTTTGAACTTCATTTATAATATGCTTTGATGGGCGAGAAGTTTCACGACCTCTAGTGTAGGGGACAGCACAGTATGAACAAAATTTATTGCAGCCAGTCATAATTGGCACATAGGCTCTATAGTCTGAGCCATAGCTAGGTGAAATATCAAAAAAGTTTGGTAAGGCTAATTTTTCTTCGGGATGAATATTGGCTATATCATCAGCTAAATTTTCTAAATTTTTTATATCAATAAATAAATCAAATTGATGAGCTAATTTCTTTTTATCAGCATCCAAAACACAACCAGATAGTATAGTTATTAATGGTCTGGTTTCTTTAGTTAGTTGCCATTTGTGTATCTTGCTATGGATTCTATCTACAGCCGCTTGTTTAACAGAACAAGCCACTATAGCTATTAAATCAGCTTCGGCTTCTTGCTTGGTTTCTGTATAACCTATTTTTTTTAGGACAGTAGTTAATCTTTCAGAATCAGAGTAATTCATCTGACAACCAAATATAATAAGATGAAATTTTTTCCTTCGACTTTGCTTCCCACGCTCTCGCTCTGGACCTTCGGTAGGATTTTTAATATTCTTTACCATGAGGCAAAGTATAGTATTTTTAATATAAAAAATCAAATCTGAATATAAATACCCCTACTATCCGTAAGGACAGTAGGGGTAGAAATAATATTTATCAATTAAATTTATAAATTATTTTTCTCTAATAGAATAAGCGGATAACCTTTGTGTATTGCCGGACCAGCCTTGAGTCCTATTTCTCTCGTTAATTTATGAAGATACTTTTTTGCTTCCTTTGGATTATCAAAATATGTAGTTATTTCAAATTCAATAAAGGTCCCTAATTCCTTGATTGTATCTATGGATATTTCTACATTTTTATATGCCCAACTTGTTCTCTCTTTTCTTACTTCTATTATTTTTTTAAAATCTAATCTTAAAAAGATTTCTTTAATTACTGGGTCATCAACCAATATTTCGAATTCGTCACAATAATCATTTTCTTCTTTATTTTCTGGATAAAAATGTTTATAATTAAGGAACAGACCTTTGTCTGATTCTCTAATCCTAAGCCACTGATAGGGATAATCTGCGTCTAAAAAATTTTTATGCGCTGGCGTATAATATGTGTCTGTCTGTACTGTGCTGTCAAATATTTTTTTTGCATTTATGTTCAAAAAATTTATCACATCTTCTGGATTTGGAAGTGAAAATTTAAGCTCTATCTCTGTATTTTTATATGCCATGATTATAAATTTGTATTAGATAAAATATTTTTGATTTCTGCTAAAAGCCTCCTTCTCTTTTCTATTACGACTTTGTCTCTTTCATTTGATAAATCTTCATTTAAGATTTCTGTCAAATTATTTGAAATTATATGTAAATAACTAAACTCTATTCCTGATTCCATGGCTCCTTTTGCAAAATGTCCAATTTCTGGATCTACAAAATCAAATGTTTTATTTTTACCTAGCCATTTTTTATCTTCCATTAATATAGAAGGACTAGTAAAATGTTTACCTTTTATAATATTTGAGCTTTTAGTATCTTGGAAAAAATTATTCCATTCAATTTCCCTCCCATTAATATAACTACAATTTCCTGTTGCTAAATATTCATTTGGTGCAATACCTTTATTTAGGACTCCGAGTTTTCCTATGTAAATGAGTTTTTTGACTCCCAGTTTCGCTAATTGCTTAGTTAGAGTGCTTGAAATGTCCCCCCAAAGACTATGCTGACATCCAAGTAATGTAAGTTTATTACGTCCCAACGTTATATTTTTGTAGAGATATGGTCCCTTACCAAGCCATTGTTTTTTATCTGACATATGCGGAAGTCCAAAGCCTATAATGACTGTCTTTCTGAGCCCAATTTTTTGTATGTTTGATTCTAAAATTAATCTTTCACATTCCTCTTCATTTGGTTCAATATAAAAAACTTGTTTGTAACCTCTATTATTTATTGCTAAATATGTTGCTATCAATGATGCGTAATGCTGCACGTAGTCTTTTCCGGTGGGTACTTGAATAATTAATTTATCTCCTTTTACTTTCGCTGTTGGTCTTTCCCAATTAAAAATTTTATCGTTTTTTTCGCAGTTACCACGTATAGCAGTTCTGTCATACTTACCAATTACTAATATTTTCTTATAATCTTTTTTCTTAATCAAATGATGTATCTTCATCTCTAAATAACCATGTAAGCTATCTTCCATAGTGTGCAGCATAACATCTTTAATCACTATTGGCCGTAGTTCTTGAACAGAATTTTTATATTTATTTTTTAACCAGCTAATTACTTTATATAACATAAAAATTTAAATTATCTCTATTTTAAGTTTATAATACAATAAAGCCATAGTCAACCACATAGACTATTTCTTAACAAAACAATTTATATTTCACTTGGTATGATAAACTCCTTTTGGCTCTAAATTAAATAAAAGGCTAGCAGAGGGTAAATACAAACCTTACTCTGAAACAGGATTGCTGAATTTATTATTAGAAGTCAAAAACACTCGCCTCGCTACCGCTTTGGCGAAGCGGGGCCCAACACGAAGAGCTGTTTAGTTTATATTATTGACTAGGATTGGGAGAAAGTTCGGGAGCTGGCATTAAATATGTTTCAGTTCTTATCTCAGTTTGTCTTTGTTGTATCTGTCGTCTTAGTGCGGGATAATTTTTTAGATTTTGTTCTAGAGATCTAAGTTTGGCAGGGTCAGTAGTTTTTTGAATTTTTGCTTTTACTCCCTCAGCTTGAGTTTCTAATAAATTTTTTATTCTCTCTTTATTTTCAGGGCTATCTAGGTTTTCTAAAAATTGAATATTAGCTGGATGACTTCTAAGCTTATTTTCAAATTGATTTAAAAATCTTTTTTTACCAGCTGCATCTAAATTTTCAAATTTATCACGTAAAGTATTGGAATAATTATTGAAAATATTTTTAGCTTTTTCTTTAATAGCCGGAGAAAGTTTATTACTATCTTTGAGGTTGCTAATGAATTTTTGTTTAGTAAGTTCTGGAACTTTAATATTATTAATATATTTTTCAAATTTTTCTTTATCCACAGTATCTAGATTTTCTAATTTATTAGTTAATTTTTCTTCAGCTAGAGCTCTAGCAGCTTCTATTTTATCTTTGGCCTCCTCTGGTAATATTTCACCAAGTTCTTCTAAAGTAGCGATGTTTTTTAGCTGTTTAAATTTACTACCAACACTATTATTATCTATAGCCTTTTCTAGTCTAACTTGAATATCATCTTTGTTAGTATTATACCAACGAAGTGCATTAGCTTTTTTTAGATTTTCTAATTTCTTTAACTTATCTTCGGAAATTTTATTTCTTAATTTTTCAGTAACAGTGGAAAGTACTTGCTGGTGTTTTAATTGATTAGTGTCAAATTTTTCTAGTAGTTTGTCTTTTAATTCTGGATTAGCTTCTAAACGAACCCTAATTTTTTTTCTAGCCTCTTCATATCTTTTAAGAGCGTCTTCTACACGATTAGCTGCATTAGCCGTACCGGTTTCAGTTAATTTTTTAGCTTCTAGTAATCGACGATTAGATATTTTTTCTAATTTTTTGATTTTCTTTTCTTTATCAAAAGTAAAAAATAGACCAGTGTTTTCTTTAAAAATTTGCCAATTATATTTAAATTCACCCGGCAGAGCATCAGGCTCTTCTATGTTTAGAGCCTTGGCGTCTATCTCATCGGCTTCAAATTCTACTAAAATATTGGCTAATTCTTCGGAATTTGTTTCTTGAGCTTTAATTGGCGTAAACACAAAGCCAGCTAAAAGGCTAATTATTATAGCCAAGCTGAATATTTTTAATAGTTTCATAATAGTCCTAATTAAGTATTAACTAGAATTATTATAGCATTTTATAGAGTTTTACAAAACTTCGTTGTCATGAGAATTAGATTCTCTAGAGCCAGCATTAGTAATGCGAATGAATTTTGTATTCTTTTTTAATTCTTCAATGGTGCGAGCATTGCCATAGCTCATGCCAGATCGAAGACCACCTATGTATTGTCCTAATATATTTTCTACTGGTCCACGATAGGGAACGCGAGCTTCTATACCTTCGGGAGTAATTTCTTTCATTTTTTCTTTAGCATCTGGACGAGCTAGGGCGGCGGTTAGACTGGCCATGCCTCTAGATATTTTGTACTGACGTCCCTGATATGTAATAGGTAATCCAGGGCTCTCTTTTGTGCCAGCTAGTTGCCCACCCATCATAATAGTATCTGCTCCAGCTCCTAGTGCCTTAACTAAATCACCTGATTGTTTGACGCCACCGTCAGCTATAACAGGAATATTATATTTTTTAGCAGCTTGATAAACATTCATAACCGCAGTTAATTGTGGTACGCCAAAGCCAGTTGTAATTCTAGTTGTGCAAATTGAACCTGGCCCTACACCTACTTTAACGGCATCAGCTCCAGCTTTAATTAAATCAACTGCAGCTTGACCGGTAGCAATATTACCACCGATTATTTCTATATTTGGCCATCTGTCTTTAATTGTTTTAATAGCTTCTATGGCATTACTACTATGTCCATGAGCAATATCAAGTACTAGCACATCAACATCGGCTTTTATTAATGCTTCAGCTCTGGCCATGTAGTCAGATCGTACGCCAATAGCCGCACCTACTAATAGGCGACCCTTAGTATCTTTACTAGCCCCAATATTATTATAATTTTTTATAATATCTTTGGCAGTGATTAATCCTTTTATTCTAAATTCATTATCTACTAGAGGTAATTTTTCAATACGATTTTCTCGCATTAATTTTTTAGCACTTTCAGGACTTATATCATGATGAGCAGTAATGAGCTTTTTTTGTGGAGTCATCAAATCTTTAACTAGCGTATTTTCATCTTTGATAAATGTAACATCACGCGGAGTTAGGATGCCTAATAATTTTTGGCTATTATCAGTTACTAAAAAACTTTTGCAATTATATTCTTTTATTTTTTCCTTAACTTCAGCTAAGGTGCTAGTAGGGGAGACGTAGAAAGGATTATCAATTATAATATTTTGTTTTCTTTTTACTCTAGCCACTTCTTTGGCTTGAGTTTCGATATCACAAAAACGATGGATAATACCAATTCCACCAGCTAGTGACATAGCAACGGCCATATCACTTTCAGTAACAGTATCCATATTAGCCGAGACTATTGGAATTTTAAGGGATATATTTTTAGTAAGTTTAGTACTAGTATTTACATCCTGACGAGATACAATGTCGGATTTTTGAGGCACCAACAAAACATCATCGTAAGTAAGCGCTGTTTTAATTTCCATTTTTTTATAAAAAGTTAATTATGGAGCTAATAAATAGTTTTTATATTATTTATAGCACCCGCCTTCGTAAATACTTCGGCGGGTTATCCGCTACTAGTTTATAGCGAACATCCGTCCGTAGCTACTCATAATTTAATAATAAAATTTAAGTAGCGAAGGCGGATAAAAGCTCTAGACTACGATTTTTGATGTCTGTTTTTATTTTTGTGATAAATTCTTCTTTTGAAATATTTAATAAATCTTGTTTACCGCGTATTCTGACAGCTAAGTCTTTGGAATTCATTTCTTTATCGCCAATAACTAGAGTATAAGGTATTTTTTCTTGAGAACTTTTTCTAATTTTATTACCAACTGTTTCATCAGATATATCTAATTCAACACGAATATTTTCTTTAGTGAATTTTTCAGCTATTTTTTGACAATATTCAATATGACCTTCACCAACAGAAATTATTTTTATTTGTACGGGAGCCAGCCAAAGTGGAAAATTACCAGCATGATGTTCAATTAAAAATGCTATAACGCGCTCCAAAGCTCCAACAGATGATCTATGGATAACTATAGCTTTCTTTTCTTTACTATCTTTATCAGTATA
>JABHYW010000011.1 GCA_018656655.1 Candidatus Komeilibacteria bacterium
ATGATACTACTGCTGCTCCAGCTCTAGAACATAGAGTTATAGCGCTTGGTGCTACTAAGTATTATACTTTGAGAGGTTATGTAACTGAAGATGGAACTGCTAATAACGGTAGTATTTCTACTGTATTTGCAGGTGATCCAGTCTTTGCTGGCACTGCCCCATTGAAAGCTGAGGTAACTGATTCTACTGCTCAGAATGATTTTATCTGGTCAGACTTAAACTTTGATTTATACTCAACTAGTACCGCTACTCAAACAATGGGTTGGTTTAATGGATTCAGAGTTCCTGGTCTAGATACTACTTCATCTACAGGTCAGATAATTACTGATTAATTTTATTTAATACATAGTAAAACAAAAAAGACTCTCTATTGGAGAGTCTTTTTTTGATTAAAATAATTTGTTGTATACTTCTTTGGTTTTGATTAGAGTTTTTTGAAGAGAAAAATTGTTTTTTATATTTTGATAATTATTTTCAATAATATTTTGATCCAAATTTTTTATGGCATCAAAAGCTTTTGTCAAAGACAGAGGATTGGCAGGAGTGATCAATAAGCCTGTTTTTTGATCTTCTATGATCTCAGCTACACCGCCGACACGAGTGGCTATAATAGGCACTTTAGCCAGGCCTGCTTCCAGTAAGGTATAAGGAAGTCCTTCTTTGACAGAGGGCAGTACAAAAGCATCAAAAGCTTTGATATATTTGTGGGCTTTGTCTTTGGCTCCCAAAAATTTTATGTAGCTTTCTAGTTCATGTTCTTTGACTTTGGTTTTTATATTATCCAATTGAGGTCCGTCGCCAATTAATATCCACTGATATTGGTCCAATATAGGAGATTTTTCATCTTTTAGTATTTTGATAGCTTCTATTAGGTATTCATAGCCCTTGGTTTTATAAAAACTAGCGATAGTTCCAAAATATTTTTTATTTTTATCCAAGTTTAGTTTTTCCAAAGCAGTTTCTCGGTCATAAAAGTCTTGAGTGTCTATTTCTATGCCGTTGTGTATTGTAAATATTTTTTGTTCTTGAGTGATTTCATTATCAATAGCACTTTGTCTGTCAGCTTCAGAAACTGTGATTACCAGATGTTGAATGCTGGTGGATATTTTTTCAGAAAATTTGTAGATTTTTTTTCTAAATTTAGACAAAGGTTCATTGAATACAAAGCCATGAGCAGTATAAACTATTCTCAGAGGAGTATTTACTAGATTGGCAGCATACATACGAGCGGCCAGAGAGCCTAGTAGCCCCACTTTTGAGCTATTGAGGTGGCCCAAGTCATAGTGACCTGCATTATAAATTTTGAGCATTTCCATCAAAGCTAGATAATCTTTGGCCATGTCTATTCTTCTGACTAAATATGGTATAGCAATGGTCTTTATATCCAGTTTTTTCAAAGCTTTTAAAAATTGGGAGTCTTCATTATTTTCTTCGCCATAGGCAATATGGACCTCATTATCTTTGGAGAAGTACTTAGCTAGCTCTAATGTGTATTTTTGAGCACCACCCCATTTGCTCTGGGTGACAATGTAGAGGATTTTTTTGCCTTTTAAGTCTTTTTTAGAATTATCTTTTTGGCTAATGTTAGTCATTTTTTGAATTGATTTATTTATCAAATATTGGTATAATTTTATAGTATTTACAAAGCTAAAGCAAGCTTTTAATAGGTAAAATAGCTAAAAATGAAAATATTGATTGCCACAGGTATATTTATCCCAGAAGTGGGTGGACCAGCTACTTATGCTAACAAAATTGCTAAGGAGCTTTTGGCATTGGGTCATCAAGTACAAATAATAACATATTCTGATAAATCCGAATATGAAGTAGATAAAAAATTACCTTATTCAGTTTTTAGAATTAAACGATCAAATAAGCTAATCAATTATTGGAATTATTTCAAAACTCTCAAAAAAGTAGCCAAAGATACTGACGTGGTATATTCTTTTGATCATTTTAGCGCTGGTATTCCATCAGCTTTATATAGTATGATTTTCAAAAAAGATTTTTATATTAGAGTGGGGGGAGATTTTATTTGGGAAAGATATTTAGATTTTAATGAAGAAGACATTAGTTTGGATGATTTTTACAAAAAATCTTTGCATCTCAAGTCAGAAAACAAAAGATTCAAAATTATAAAATGGGTTTTTAGTAGAACTACAGGTATTATTTTTACTACCAAGTTTCAATTAAGTATATTTCAACAATATTATACTTTGGCAGCTGAAAAATTGTTTGTGATCAACAATCCAATAGACAAAGATATTCAGATTTCTAGGGATAATATTAATAAGGAAATAATATTTGCCGGCAGATTTATTCACAAAAATAATATTTTAAATTTAATAAAAGCTTTCAAAGATATAACAAACCATAGTTATAAACTGATTTTGATTGGTGAAGGACCAATCAAAAATAAGATGCAAAGACTAATCAAAGAACTAGATCTTACAAATAGAGTTTCAGTAGAATCAAAATTGTCCAGAGAAGATCTAAGTACAAGAATGTCCAATGCTTATTTGGCTGTCTGGCCATCACTGACAGATATTAGTCCAAATTCTATGTTAGAAGCTCTTAGTATCAATGTGCCAGTTGTCAGTTCTGTAGAAATTGGTTTTGATTGGCTCAAAGATAAGATAGAGACCTTTGATCCTAGAAAAGTGCCAGAGATTACACAAATCATAAATAATCTACTTGATCCAGAAAATTATAATAATTATCAAAAAAATATAAATTCTATTAATTATAAGTATTCTTATAATCAAGCAGCCAAAGACACTATAAATATTTTAAAATAATGAAAGAACTACAAGACATTTCAATATTGATGGTTAGTATGGATACTGGTTTATTAAAGGCTGGTGGAGCAGGTGACGTCATAGATAGACACAAAAAATATGCCCAAAATCTAAAAAGGTTGGATATTATTGTATTTGGCAAATCAGAAGATAAGTACAATAATTTGGCAGACAACTGCAAGGTCTATGGCGCAGGGAAGAATCTTTTTTCTTTTTTCAAAGCCAAGCAGCTAGCTATCAATCTTTGTAAAAAATACAAATACAATTTAATAGATACACAAGATCCACATTTGACTGGTCTCCTAGGTTTGATACTCAAAAAAAAGTTTGATACAAAACTGGAGATTCATTTTCATGGAGACTTTTGGCAAAACAAAATTTGGTTAGCCGAATCATGGAAAAACAAAATTTATAATTATTTGCAAAACAAAATTGTCTCTCAGGTAGATGCTATCAGAGTGGTCAATCCTAGGATAAAGGAAAAGCTAGTCAATGATGGTATTTCCTCAGCCAAGATAAAAGTAATAAACACTCCAGTAAATGAAGCAGAATTTGTCAAAGAGGTTGATGATAATAAAATCAACAAAATAAAAAATAAATATAATAATAAAAAAATTGTTTTTTTTGTTGGTCGCTTGGTGACTGCCAAAAATTTATTATTTTTGTTAGAAGTGGTCAAATTGTTGGGCAGAAAAAGAAAAGATTTTGTTTTACTTTTGGCTGGACAAGGAGAGGATAAAGATAGCTTAGATAACTTTATTAACAATAATAGCTTAGAAGAGTCTGCTTTTTTATTGGGGCCCAAAACACATCAAGAATTAATAAATTATTTTAAAGCTAGTTATCTTCATATTTTATTATCAACAAACGAGAGCTTTGGCAAGACAGTCATTGAAGCGGGTATGTCTGGCCTAGCTAGTTTGGCTTCTAGGACTCTAGGACCATCATTTATAATCAACAATTCTCAAGATGGTTGGCTAGTCGATATCAATGATTTGAAAGCTACTGTAGACAAATTGAATACATTATTGGACAGTCCCGAAGAGGTGTCTCTAGCTGGTCAAAAAGCCAAAGAGAATTTTGTGAAACATTATGGTCAGGTTCATAGTTTTGAAAAAGTAAAAGGATTTTGGAAAGAAATAGTAAACGAGCAATTATAGATATGAAATTATTAATGATCACTAGAAAAGTAGACAAAGATGATGGCTTGGCTGGCTTTACTTATAATTGGATCAAAAAATTATCCAAACAAGTAGTTGGTCTCAATGTAATTTGTCTAGAAAAAGGAAATATAGAAAATTTGCCAGCCAATGTGACTGTTTATTCTTTGGGAAAAGAAAATGGTAAAAATAGATTCAAAGAATTTTGGCGCTTTCATTATCTATCTTTAAAGTTAGTACCAAAAGTAGACGGAGTGTTTGCTCATCAAAATCCAGAATATGGTTTGATGGTTTTTGCTTGGACCAAAATCTTTGGCAAGACATTGATTTCTTGGTATACCCACAAGCAAGTTAGTTTTAGATTAAGATTTCTAAACTTGGTATCCAACAAAATGGTGTCAGCCTCTAAAGAAAGTTTTCGTTTACCCAGCAAAAAATTGACTGTACTTCATCATGGGATTGATACAGATCAATTTACTTTTAAAGAGAGGACAAATAAAGATACTTTTAATATCGTAAATGTCAGTCGTATATCAGCTACCAAGCGTATTGATACTATGATTGATATAGTAGCTGAGTTGAAAAATATTTTAGACAAAAAGATAATATTTAAAATTGCTGGTTTGCCTACTTTGGAAAAAGACAAAGTTTTTTTGCAAGAGTTGAAAAATAAAATAAAAAATCTTAATTTAGAAGATAATGTAGAATTTTTGGGTTCAGTGCCAAATGATCAAACACCGGCTCTATTTCAGGAAGCTGATTTGTTTTTCAATTTTTCCAAGACTGGTAGCCTTGATAAGACAGGTCTAGAGGCTATGAGCTGCGGTTGTCTTGTTTTGGCTTCCAATGAAGCCTTTAAAGATATACTAGAACCTATCAATAGTTTATTTTTTATAGATAATACAGACCAGGCTATAGCTAATATCAAAAAAATCATAGATATAGATAGCAATGAACTACGTCTGCAGTTGCGTAAATATGTAGAGCAGTATCACAATTTGGATCATTTAACTGGTGAACTAGTAAAGCTATTTGAAAAATAATGAAAGTTTGTTATTTTGGAAATTATAATAGAGAGTACAATAGAAATCAGATATTGATTAAAGGTTTAAAATTGAATGGTGTAGAAGTCTTGGAATGTAATTCTAGAAAAGCAGGCTTAGCAAAATATATTGATCTTTTCAAAAAACATCAGCAATTTAAAAATAAATATGATGTCATGGTAGTTGGTTTTCCTGGCTATCAATCTATGTGGCTAGCAAAGTTTGTCTGTAGAAAAAAAATAGTTTTTGATGCTTTTAGTTCTATTTATGATTCAATGGTTTTTGATAGAAAAAAAACTAAACAAAAAAGTCCTAAAGCATTATATTATTATTTGTTGGATTATGTTTCTTGTCGTTTGGCAGATTTAATATTATTGGACACTCAAGAACATATTGATTATTTTGTTAGACAATTTAAAATTTCTCAAAATAAATTTAAAAAAATATTGGTAGGTTCAGATGATAGTTTCATGCAGCCTCGCGCAGAAGTCAAAAATAATGATAAATTTTTGGTACATTTTCATGGTAGCAACATTCCACTTCAAGGTGTAAATTATATTTTAGGTGCTGCCAAATTATTGGAAGGTCAAAATATTAGTTTTAATATCATTGGCAGTAGTATAAAAAAACAATACCAAAATAATAAATATACTAATGTTAGTTTTTTGGACAACGTAACTCATAAAGATTTGAGCAAGTATATGAGTAAGGCAGATGTTTGTTTGGGGGTTTTTGGTGATACAGACAAAGCCAATCGTGTCATAGCTAATAAGGTTTTTGAGGCTATGGCAGCCAAGTGTCCTATTATCACTGGGCGTTCACAAGCTAGCGATAATTTTTTTATAGATAAAGATGATGTAGTTTTGGCTAAGATGGCAGATAGTCAAGATTTGGCTGATAAGATATTACTTATCAAAAATAACAAAGAATTGTCCAATAAAATTTCTGATAATGCTTATCAATTATTTCAGAAGACATCCACACCAAAAATTTTGGGTAGAGAATTATTAAATACCATAAATGAAATACTTTAAAAATAAATATATATATTATTTGCTAATACCTTTTGTATTAGCATTACTGGGTATTGGCTATGGTTTGCCGATGCATTTGATTGGAGATGAAGAAGCTCTGATTGGTGGTACGCTCAAGATGCTAGAGCTTAGACAGCCTTTTCCAGTTTTGGCTCCAGAGACATTCAAATTTTTGTATTATCCGCCGATGTTACCTTATTTGTATATTTTGGCGTCACTGCCAGTAATTATTTTTAAATTTGCAGTTAGCGGTTTTGATGTTTTGGCACTCAAAGATTATTTTGTTTTAAATCTAGATGGTATTTGGATTAGTGCTAGATTGACCACAGCTATATTTTCTTTAGGAGTGCTAGTAGTCACATACAAAATAACTAAATTAATTTTTTCCAAACAAACAGCTTATTTAGCTACTGCGCTACTTAGTGTTAGTTTTTTTCACGTTTTATTATCTCATTGGGCACGTCATTGGATATTTACAGTTTTTCTAGTTTATCTCACAGTTTTACTGGCTTTATTATTTACTAGAGGAAAAATAAAGAAACATTGGTTAATAGGCTTGATAGCTGGTATTGCACTAGGCACTACTTATCTTACTTTGGCTGGACTTGGTTTAGCGATCTTGATTTTGTGGTTTTATCGTCATCAGATTGTAAGACCTATTAAAAAAATAGTTATTAATATTGCCTTGGCTTTTGTAGTTGGTTTTTCTTTGATATTTATCAATTTGCCAGATTTGCTTCGTTTCAGACATGGAGATGATGCAGTGGCCGAGCCATTCAAAAAAAGTCTTGGAGGATTTTTGGGACATTTAGGACAGGTAGTTACAACATTATTTAATCAAGAATTTATTATATTGGTTTTGGTAATGTTATCTTTGCTGTTATATAAAAGATATTTAAAAATAAAATTATTTATTTTATTTTCTATTTTTGCATATTTTGCTGCTCTATATTTATTTTTCCATTTTGAAAATAGATATGTATATTTTATAGTACCAGTTTTGGCAATGTTGTCAGCAGATTTTTTGAGATATTTAATTTGGCAAATAAAAAATAGAAAAGTAGCTTATGCAATTATTATATTAATATTTATTTGGCCAGTGCTCAGTGTAATTAATTATACGCGTTTGATTTTGGTAAATGATACCAGAGAATTGGCAGTTCAATATATAAATCAAGAAATTGAAGATCAAGAATTTTTATTAGCCTCACCATATGTAAATTTGCATAGAAGTTTGGATAGTTTGTCTGTAGCTCAAGATTATGGACGTATCAATGCTAGAGAGCGTTATGTTTATTCAAGTTATAAAAAATTAACTAGTAATTTTGATCAGGAGTACAATTATCAAAATTTACATTTTTGGACAGAAAACTCTCAAAGTCAAGATGTTCTAGAGGAATATATCAATAAGTATCAGCCTAGCTATTTTGTGCTTGAATATTGGGATGAAGATGATTTGGCTGGTTATTATCAAAACTTGCGCCAGAATGTGAATTTGGTTAAGATATTTAGGCAATCAGATTTGGATCAAAATTATGATATAAACGGCAATTTTTGGGCTTTTAATAGCATTTTATTCAAATTAGATAGATTGGGTCCCAGAGTAGAGATATATAAGATAAAATAAATATATGAAATTATCAATTGTTTTGCCAATTTACAATGAAGAAGGAAATATTAAGATCCTTTATCATAAATTAATAGAAGTACTAAGTAAAATAGACGCAGAGTATGAAATACTATGTGTCAATGATGGCTCTAGTGACAAAAGTCTAGAGATATTAAAAAGTCTATCATCTCAAGATAGAAAGGTTAAAGTGATCAATTTTAAAAATAATTTTGGTCAGACAGCAGCCATGTCAGCAGGTATAAAACTTTCCAAAGGAGATATAATAATACCAATGGATGCTGACTTACAAAATGATCCAGAAGATATACCCAAATTTTTGGAAAAGATAAAAGAAGGATTTGATGTAGTGTCTGGTTGGCGCAAAGATAGAAAAGATGGTCTGGTACTTAGAAAGATTCCTTCTTGGATAGCCAATTGGATTATTGGCAAGATTACGGGAGTTAAGATTCATGATTATGGCTGTTCTATGAAAGCTTATAAACGAGAAGTAATAAAAGATGTAAATCTCTATGGAGAGATGCATCGTTTCATTCCAGCTTATGCCTCTTGGCAAGGAGCGGTAGTGACTGAGATGGTAGTCAAACATCATCCCCGTATTCATGGGCAAACCAAATATGGTATTGGGCGTACTTTCAAAGTCATACTTGATCTTATAGTAGTAAAGTTTTTGTCTGTATACATGAATAGACCAATTCATTTTTTTGGTGGTCTAGGTTTTATGTCTTTTACTT
Organism: Candidatus Komeilibacteria bacterium; assembly: GCA_018656655.1. Classification (GTDB taxonomy): domain Bacteria; phylum Patescibacteriota; class Patescibacteriia; order UBA1558; family GWA2-36-10; genus XYD1-37-29. The sequence continues at coordinate 8,394 of JABHYW010000011.1, forward strand.
TGGGTATTATTACTGGCTTGGCAGCAGTGCTACTTAGGCTTTTTGGAATAAAATATATAATAGAGACTCCGTTGCCAATTTTGTCAGCCCTGCTTATTATCGTTGGTGTACAGTTGGTAGCTATGGGTATTTTGGCGGAGATGATTATGAGGACTTATTATGAATCACAACATAAAGAGCCCTATATTATAAAAGATAAAATTAATTTTGATAACTAATGTGTGGAATTGCCGGTTATCTTGGAGAAGGTAACCAAGATATATTAGAAAAGATGACAGATAGTCTTTATCATCGAGGTCCCGATGATAAAGGTTTTTTGTTTGAAGGCAAATTAGGCCTAGGACATAGACGCTTATCTATTATTGATCTTAGTCAATCAGGTCGCCAGCCAATGTCCAATGAAGATGGCTCTATTCAAATAGTTTTAAACGGTGAGATATATAATTATAAAGAGCTTAGAAAAAAATTAAAACAGCAACATAAATTTAAGAGCCAAACAGACACGGAGATTATTATTCATTTATATGAAGAAATTGGCACAGAAGTTTTCAAGCATTTAAATGGTATGTTTGCTATTGCCTTGTATGACAAGAGGCAGCAAAAATTATTTTTGGCTCGTGACAGAATGGGCAAAAAACCTCTCTATTGGGGCAAGTTTGATAATACTTTAATTTTTGCTTCAGAACTGAAGGCTCTGGCTCAGCATCCTTCATTTAAAAAAGAAATAAGCTTAGAGGCACTCAATAAATATTTGCGTTATGAATATGTACCTACTCCATATTCAATTTTTAAGAATGTTTACAAGCTAGAGCCAGGGTATTATTTGGAATACAATGGTCAGGATATAAAGAAAGAAAAATTTTGGGATATTAGTTTTAACAAATCTAATTTAAATTTTGATGAATCTCTAAAACAATTGGATGAAAAGATAAATCAGGCTACCAAAATAAGACTGATGAGTGACGTGCCGCTTGGTATATTTTTGAGCGGAGGTATTGATAGTAGCCTAGTAGCTTATTATGCTCAAAAAAATAGCAAACAAAAAATAAAAACTTTTTCTATTGGTTTTAAAGAAAAAAGCTTTGATGAATCAAATTATGCTCGTCAGGTCGCAAAATATTTGGGTACTGATCATCATGAGCGAATTTTGAGTGCCAAGGATTCTTTGGAATTTATTCCTCAAATTGCTGATCTATTGGATGAGCCAATGGCTGACCCTTCTATTGTACCGACTTACTTGTTATCAAAATTTACTAAACAAAATGTCACCGTGGCATTGGGAGGAGACGGAGGAGATGAATTGTTTATGGGTTATGATACTTTTGTAGCTCAACACTATGCCGATATTTATGACAAAGTTCCTAAATTTTTGCGTGATATGGTAGCCAAGACAGCCAATCTTTTGCCTACTTCTTTTGATAATATTAGTCTTGATTTTAAATTAAAGAAATTTACACAAGGCTTTGAAGGAAATAGAAATTATCGTCACCATCGTTGGCTCGGGTCTTTTGACTACAAACAAAAAGAAAAGTTATTTAAGCAAGATATTTGGCAAGAATTAAAAAATAAAAATGAATTTACAGATATTGATAATTATCTAGATGGTTTGGATGAAAATAATTATTATGATCAATTGACTTATCTTTATTTAAAAACATATTTGATAGATGATATTTTGGTCAAAGTAGATCGAGCTAGCATGTTCAATTCTTTGGAAGTCAGAGCTCCTTTACTTGATTATAATGTAGTAGATTTTGCCAATTCTTTGCCAGTAGATTTTAAATTAAAGGGTAGGCAGTCAAAATATATTCTCAAAAAATTGATGGAAGGCAAACTACCAGATAATATTATCTATCGTAAGAAGAAAGGCTTTGGGATGCCTATGGCTGAGTGGTTATCAGGAGATTTGAAACCATTAGCCTTGAAATTATTATCAAAAGAAAGGGTGGAGCGAGCTGGCTTATTTAATTATAAATATATTGAAATATTATTAAACGATCATTTTGAACGTAGGCGGGATAATCGTAAGTTGATTTGGACTTTGATGGTATTTGAAATGTGGCGTGAAAAATGGTTTAATTAGTATTATATAATTAATATTTAATATATGTCATCAACTGAACGTTTTGGTTACGAATGGAATAAGTATTCCGATATAGATTCTAATTATAAAAAACAATTTAAAAATTGGACCCACCCTTTAGAATCAGATTTTTTTAAAGGAAAAATAGTTTTGGATGCTGGCTGTGGTATGGGACGTAATAGTCTTTGGCCGCTCAAATGGGGCGCCAAAGAAGTGATAGCTTTTGATTTTGATAAACGTTCTGTTGAGGCTGCCAAAGAAACCTTAAAAGATTTTGATAACATAAGAGTGGATTATAAAAGTATTTATGATATCAATTGGCAAGATAGATTTGATGTAGCTTTTAGTATTGGCGTAATACATCATTTGAAAGATCCAAAAAAAGCTTTACAAAATATGACCAAAGCTTTGAAACCAGGCGGCACATTATTGGTTTGGGTTTATAGCTATGAGGGTAATGAGTGGATTGTAAAATTTGTGGATCCAATTAGAAAAAATATTACCTCTAAATTACCACTTGGACTGGTACATTTTTTAAGCTATTTTTGTTCTATTCCGCTTTATATTTTAGTAAGATTTTTCAAAGGATCTAGTGGTTATTTAGGGCAAATTTCAAATTTCAAATTTTGGCATCTTCATAGTATAGTTTTTGATCAATTGATTCCGGATGTAGCTAATTATTGGAAAAAATCAGAAGTAGAAGATTTATTTAAACAATTAGGATTAAGTAATTTAGATATACATCAGCCACCAAACAAATCAGGCTGGATTATTATAGGAGATAAATAAATGACATTAATATCAGATTATTATACAAATAAAGGAGGTGACTACAAGCCTAGTAATGCTCGAGTGAAAAGAATATTAGATTTACTTGGTGATGTAAAAGGCAAAAAGATTTTGGACATTGGCTGTAGTCAGGGAGTTTTTGGCAAAATACTCAAAGATAGAGGAGCTATAGTAGTGGGTTGTGATATTTCTGCCAAGCATATTGAAGTAGCTCAAAATGTTTTAGATAAAGCTTTTGTGTTTGATATAGAAAATGATGATTTCTCAATTTTTGATAAAGACTTTGATTTTATTATCGCCTCAGAGCTTATAGAACATCTATTTTTGCCAAAGAAATTTTTGTCTAATACAAAATCTATTATGTCAGATAATACAAAATTGATTATCACTACGCCAAATTTTTTGATGTGGAGCAATAGAATTAAAATGTTATTTGGCAAATTTGAATATACTAAAACTGGTTTTATGGATGAAGGGCATATTCATTTTTTTACTCACAATTCTTTGAAAAAAGCTGTTAAAAAAATAGATATGAGAGTAGAGGCTGTAAATAATATTATTCATCCCAAAATTCCTAGTTTGATTGGCAAATTAAATTATAATTTATTTTCTTTTCAAGTAATTTTTAAAATATCAAAATAATGAAATTGTTTTATATTTCCAATTCAAGAATTCCCACAGAAAAAGCACATGGCATTCAAATTATGAAAATGTGTGAGGCTTTTACCAGGGCGGGAATTGATTTGCATTTGATATTACCAAATCGTAAAAATCATATCAAAGATGATCCTTTTGATTATTACAAAATAAAAAACAAATTTAAAATTACTTATTTATCAAATATAGATTTGGTAGGTAAGATTCCAAGATTTGGTTTTTGGTTGCAAAGTTTTACTTTTGCCTGGTCTGTCAAAAAATATCTAGCAAAAAATAATGATGAAGCTGTAGTTTATTCTAGAGATATATTGCCATTGTTTTATATTTTAAAAAATAAAAAGTTAAAATTATTTTACGAAATACATAATTGGTCAAATAAATTAAGCTTTTTTCACAAAAAAGTTTTTGCTAAAACAAAATTTTCAGCAATTAGCAATGGCTTGAAAAAAGAGTTATTAGATTATGGTATAGAAGACAAAAACATATTAATCTCACCGGATGGTGTAGATTTAGAAGAATTTGTAATAAATATTTCTAGAGAAGAATGTCGACAAAAATTAAAAATAGATAGTAATAAGAAAATTGTTTTATATACTGGGCATTTGTATAGATGGAAGGGGGTTTATGAGGTTTTGCCTGCAGCTGCCTTGACTCCAGAAGTAGATTTTTATTTTATTGGTGGTACAAATTATGATATTAATAAATTTGATGCTAAGATTAAAGACTTAAATTTGTCCAATGTGCATGTATTGGGTCATAAGCCATATGATCAGATGCCATATTATATGAAGGCGGCTGATATACTGTTATTGCCAAATAGTAAACAATTTAAGATTTCACGTTTGTATACATCTCCTATGAAGCTTTTTGAGTATATGGCTAGTAATACGCCCATTGTAGCTTCTGATTTGCCAAGTATCAGAGAAATATTGAATGAACAAAATTCTATTTTAGTAGATACAGATGATAAAAATATTTTTTCTGAAAATATAAAAAAACTTATTAATAATGTAGCTTTAGCAAATTCTTTGGCTGAGCAGGCTAAAAAAGATGTGCAAAAATATTCTTGGCAGGCTAGAGTTAAAAATATATTAAATTTTATAAATAATGTCTCTTAAACATTTTAACAATTTATCAGTACATATAAAAGATTTGTCTTCTCAAAAGATATTGGATCTTGGCTCAGGAGATGGTAATTTTTTAATTGCAGCGGCCAAGCAGGGCTCTCAGGCTGTAGGTCTAGAGTTAAATGACGAATATATTATTAGATCCAAAAAATTAGCCGAGCAAGAAAGTGTAGATATTGAGGTGGTACAAGGTGTGGCAGAAAAAATGCCTTTTGAGAATAATAGCTTTGATTTTATAAATATTTCAGAAGTAATAGAGCATGTACAAAGTCCAGAAGATTTACTCAAAGAGGTTTATAGAGTTTTGAAACCAGGCGGGCAAGTGTATATCAGTGCTCCCAATCGCTTTAGTTTTAAAGATCAACATTTTCATCTTTATTTTATCAATTGGTTGCCCAGATTTATGAGTGATGTTTTTATAAGTATTTTTGGTAAACACAAAGATTATAGTCAAAAATCAGCAGGACTACAGAGCTTAAAAGAAATGCATTATTATACTTATGGACAAATCAATAAACTAGCACAGTTATTTGATTTTTCGGTGTGAGATATTAGAGAATTAAAAATTAGACAAATGTCTAAGAAAAGTTTTTTATTACCAATTTATAAAATAGCCAGAGCTATATATTTTGATTCTTTTCATTTGCTATTAAAAAAATAATTTATGTCAGATAACATACAAACTAGACAACATAAACAATACTATGTGCCATATCACTGGTTTATGACCGTAGATTCATTTCGTGGTAGAGATTATTATGGTTATGTAAATTATGTTTTAAATCTTTTTGATTATAATAGTAAAATAGTTTTAGATGCCGGTAGTGGCGATGGTAAATTAAGTTCATTATTAGCAGGAAAAGGCGCTAAAGTGACAGGTCTTGATTATTCTAAACGAGCTATAGCTCTAGCAACCGCCATAGAGGCTGATACTGATTTTGTTTATGGTAGTATATTAGAATGTAGCTTTAAAGATAAATTTGATTTTATTTTTTTAGTTGAAGTATTAGAGCATCTAGAACCTGGTGATGTAAGTAAAGCTTTGGCTAATTTGAAAAAATCCTTAGCTGATGAAGGTAAAATTATTATTACTTTTCCTTCTGACAATATGCCTTTGGTGGATAAGCATTTTCAACATTTCAATGAAGATAAGATAAAAAAAATAGCCCAGGAGGCAGATTTGAAAATAGAAAAAATAATAAATTTTGGTTTTACCAATAAATTTTTAAATTTAATTTACAAATTTTTAGATAATAGATATTATAACTTAAAATTATTATCTAGATCTTTCAATAAAAAAATATACCCTAAATTCTTATTACATAAAAATAATGACAAATCAGAAAGGTATATAATTATTTTAAAAAAATAGCACTAATTCTTTTTGAATAACATAAAAGAAGCGGCTAGATTTATTAATCTATAGATTGATCTGGCTATTATTGCGCCCCACAGGCCAAAGTTTGATACTAAAAAGAAAGTTAAAATGATTTGAGAGATAGAAGATATTAAATCTAATTGTAATATTTGTTTAGTCATTTTTTGGGCTCGTAGAGCAGTTTGGAACATTAAAACGGGCAGGGTTAATAGGGATAAAGAAAATATTTGAGAATACACGACAGCTTCTATGTATTGAGGAAAAAATAATTTGAAAAATATTGGAGCTAATAATATATAAATTGTAATAATAAAAGCCATGGCTATAGAAAGCTTGAGGCTTTTTTTGAAGATAGATTGTTTAATTTCTTCTTTACTTTTTTCGGCAAATTTTGGGAAAGCTAAGTTCTGAACATTTTTCATCAGGTTTTTGATCTGTTCAGGAGGGGCCATGGCAAAAGCATAAATAGCCAAATCTACGGCTCCAAGGTAATGAAAAATTAATATTTTATCCAATTGATTAGCTACGGTAGTTATAATATTTATAAAGCTAAGCTTTTTACCATAATCAATCGTGTCTTGATCTTCGGTTTTATTAAAAATATTTAATTTTTTTTCTCTTAGCAAAAATATTATATGCAATAAACTATGGGGTACAAATAAAGCCAGTAATAATAAATATAAATTATTACTTAAATAAGCTGTTATTACTATTATAACTAGGCTGATTATTTTTATTATACTACTATATTTGGTTAGTTCACCAAATCTTTTTTTGCCATGTAGATAAGAATTATAGATAGCAAAATTTTCAAACAATATTACAAAAGGCGCGGTGATTAAAAAGGCAGTGGCTAGCAATATATTTTGATTTGTATAATAGTAAATAGCTAGGATTAGACTGGCTACGACACCTAAGATAGACCATCTTAGCTTTATTTTGAGATCTTTAAACATTGACCCCTCAAAGCCTCTGGCTACAGCTCTGGTAAAGGCTGTATTTATACCTGACATGTTACTGAGTAGTAATATGCCCAATATAGAAATTACATATTTATATTGTCCGTAGATTTCTTTTGGCAACAAATTGGCAAAAGCTACAGCCAAGATAAAAGCAGTGGCGATAGAAATGACCTGTCCAAAAGTAAGCCAAAAACCACCCTTGGCTAAATAGACCATGTCAGTTTGAGTATACTTTTCACTACGACGTAGTAAGTTGTATATTTTGTCTTGGAGTTTATTTAGCATTGTGATATTTCAAAATTTCGTAATGATGTTTTATGTTTTTAAATATTTTATGATTCACAGCTTTGACCAAGAAATCATACTTATTGATTTCTGATTTTTTTATATTTTGACAGCCAAAAATTTCAGCAGACTTGATGAAGGGGTCATAGATAGCTATAGAGTATTTGTGCTTTTTTAATTCTTGGATTAGATCTTCTATTTTTGAGTTTCTAGTATCTGTAATATTTGGCTTGAAAGTAGCGCCAAGGATTAATATTTTTTTAGCTTTTATTTTGTTTTTATGTAAATAACTTACAATTTGTTTGGCTTCGTATTTGGCCATGTTGTCATTTATGTCTCTGCCAGCCAAGATCATTTGTGGATTGTGATGTAATCTCTGAGCTTTTTGGGTAAGATAATATGGATCTACACTAATACAATGACCACCTACGAGCCCAGGAGTAAATTTGAGAAAATTCCATTTGGTACCAGCTGCTTTGAGTACTTCTTCATAGTCTATGTCAGCTTTGTCTAGGATCATTTTTAATTCGTTCATCAAGGCAATATTGACGTCTCTTTGAGTGTTTTCAATGATTTTGGCAGCTTCAGCCACTTGTATACTTGAAGCTTTGTGTACGCCAGCTTTGATGATTTTTTCATAAACACTAGCTACAATATTTAAAGTTTTTTGGTTGCTACCAGATACAACTTTTACTATTTTATCTACGGTGTTTATTTTGTCTCCAGGATTGATTCTTTCTGGTGAATAGCCAACTTCAAAATCTTTGCCAAATTTTAGACCAGAATATTTTTCCAAAACTGGGACGCAATCATTTTCTGTACAGCCTGGGTAGACAGTTGATTCGTAGACTATTATACTGCCAACTTTCATGTATTGACCGACCAATTTTGAAGCACCAAGTAGTGGTTTTAGATCAGGGTTTTTGTATTTGTCTATCGGAGTAGGCACGGCTATGATAATAAAATTGGATTGGCTAATAATTTTTGGGTTATCAGAAAAAGTTATTTTGGCCTTTTTAATATCTTTAGAAGCTACTTCTTTAGTAGAGTCTATATTTTTTAGTAATTGGGCTATTCTTTTTTTATTTATATCAAAACCATTAAGCTTGCTTTGCTTACCAAAAGCTACAGCTAGAGGGAGTCCCACATAGCCAAGCCCAACAATACATATTTTTATTTCTTTATTTTTCATTATTTTATTTTATAATAGTTTTTATACCAATCAATAAATTTTTTAATACCATCTTCTATAGAAGTTTGAGGATCAAAATTTAATTTTTCTTGAGAACTTTTGATATCGGCAAAAGTATTTTCAACATCACCAGGCTGAATGTCCATCATTTGTTTTTGAGCTTTTTTACCAAGATTTTTTTCTATCAACTCTATAAAATAATTTAACTCTATTGATTTGTGATTACCTAAGTTAAAAATTTCATATGGATATGATTTATAAAGACTGGCTAAAATACCACTAACAATATCATCTATATAAGTAAAATCTCTTTTCATTTTACCGTGATTAAAAACTTTGATAGGCTTATTTTCTAATATAGCCTTGGTAAATAAAAATAGAGCCATATCAGGGCGTCCATAAGGCCCATAGACAGTAAAAAACCTTAGACCAGTACAATTCATACCATAAAGATGATGATAGCTGTGAGCGATCAATTCATTGGCTTTTTTACTAGCCGCATAGAGTGATATTGGTTTATCTACATTATCTTCTACTGAAAATGGTATTTTTTCATTTTTACCATAGACAGAGCTAGAAGAGGCATAAATAAAGTCTTTTATATTATGATTTTTGGCCTCGTCTATTAAGTTGGTAAAACCTACAATATTTGTTTGAATATAAGTGTGAGGGTGAGTAAGACTATATCTAACACCAGCTTGAGCTGCTAGATGACAAATTTTATCTATACTTGGATTTTCATCTAATACTTTTTTGACAAAATTTAAATCTTTTAAATCGCCTTTATAAAATTTGTAGTTATCAAATTCTTTTAATATTTTATTTCTAGATTTTTTTAAATTAACATCATAATAATCATTAAGATTGTCCAGACCAATGATATTTACATTTGTTTCTAAAAGTTTTTTAGTTACATGAAAACCAATAAACCCGGCTGAGCCGGTTACTAGTATAGTAGTATTGGGTTTAAAATTATAATTCATTTTATTAATATTCCTCCCTTGTCAAGGGGAGGTTAGGAGGGGTTATCGTCCTAGGCTTTTATTAAAAACAGTATTGATAGTTTTGAGTATTATAGAAATGTCCAAAGCTATAGATTGATTTTTGATATAAAATAAATCATATTGAAGTTTTTCTTTGGCATCGGCTACGCTGGCACCATAGGGAAAATTAATTTGGGCCCAGCCAGTTAAGCCAGGCTTAACCAAATGTCTTTCATTATAAAATGGTATTTCTTCTTTGAGTGTATTTACAAATTCTGGTCTTTCGGGACGAGGACCAACAAAACTCATATTACCTTTGAGTATATTTATAAATTGTGGTATTTCATCAATTCTGGTTTTACGAATGAATTTGCCAATTTTAGTAACTCTAGAATCATTTTCTTTAGCCCATTGAACTCCATCTTTTTCAGCGTTTTTGGCCATTGAGCGTAATTTGTAAACTGTAAATATTTTATTATTTAAACCAACTCTAGCCTGTTTATATATCAATGGTCCTTTAGATTCTAACTTGACAGCTAAAGCTACCCAAGGCAATATCAATAGGGAAATAATACCGAAAAAAATAGCTAAGGCAATATCAAGAATTCGTTTAGAAATAGTAAGCCATTGTTGATTTTTTTGAGTGATATTTTCTAAAAACCAATGACGTTCTAGAGAGCTAATCGGCATTTTGCCAGTAATTTTTTCATAGAAATCTGTTAAATTAAAATATTGAATTTTAAGATCTATATTTTCAAATAAATGACGAGCTACTTCAGGACTATATTTTGGATCATTTATAGCTACTACAGTATTTATTTTGTG
>JABHYW010000012.1 GCA_018656655.1 Candidatus Komeilibacteria bacterium
ACTTCGACTGAAGCCTTTTCCAAAAGCTCTTTCCTGGCCTCTGACCGATTGTAACGAGTCTGTAAATTATGAGCATCAAAAACAATCTCACTCTTAAATTGCTCAAATAAAGCTCTTTCCTTGTTAATCAGAGTAACAGTACAACCACATGGTGGCAGATTGCTTGGCAAACCACCAATATACACCGTGCAAGTGCCGTCCTTATGAGTTACCTGATTCCTCTTCTCAAGATTAACCTCGATAGAACTAATCTTATGTACCTTATCATAGGTCACATGCTTACCCTTACGAAGAAATCTCAATGTCATACCTACTTCCAAAGCCACATCATCTTGGGGTATCAAACGAATACCCACACAACATAACCCTGAAAAAGTATGGCTAACTTTACCGATAATCTTGTCCTGTTTCATCTGAAACCTCCTTAAATTCTACTCAATGATTGTCAATGAAATGTACTAAAATCAGTAATTATATACTAATTTTTTGACACAAGGCTAAAATTATCGTAAAAAGTGCGCTTTGTCAAGAACTCAACACAAAAAACAAGCCAAATTCAATGGCTTGTTTTAACTAAACTATATTTAAAATTTTATATGAATAGCCTTCTGACCTTCTGGAGTATCATGCACCTCTACTCCTAAAGCTGTTAATTTATCTCTCAATTTATCAGATCTTTCCCAATCTTTATTATCTCTAGCTTTAAGCCTCTCCTCTAATATAATCTTAGCTTCATCCGAAATATCCATAGCATTTTTAACCAAACCCTCTAAACGCAAGCCTAGTACTTCATTCATCTTGTAAATAGTAGCTAATTTAGCGCTATTCTTATAATCTGAGTCAATTACTTTTTGTAAAACAGCTAAACCTTTAGCGGTGTTAAGATCATTGCTAACGGCTTCATAAAATTCTTCTTCAAGTTCTTTACAATTACCTTTTGGTTTACCATAAAAAGCTATAGCTCTAATAATTGCTTCTAAACCATTTTGAGCGGCCTGTAATGAAGTCAATGAAAAATTAAGTGGCTTCCGATAATGATTTTGTAAAATTAAAAAACGAAAAGCCATCGGTGAGAAACCTTTAGCTCGTAATTCTTCTAAAGTAACAAAAGTACCCTTAGATTTTGACATCTTAGCACCTTCATATTTAATAAAAGCATTATGTAACCAATAATTCGCCTGTAATTTGCCGGTTACGGCTTCTGATTGAGCCATTTCATTAGGATGATGAACAGTCAAATGATCCATACCGCCAGTATGAATATCAAAAGTGTCGCCTAATTCTAAACGACTCATTACTGAACATTCCAAATGCCAACCAGGAAAACCTAATCCCCAAGGAGATTCCCATTCCATATCTCTAATTTTATCTTCTGGAGAAAATTTCCAAACCGCAAAATCACTTGGGTTCTTTTTTTCGTTATTTTTGGCTACGCGAGCTCCTTCTTTAAGTTCTACATTAGCTAGATTAGCTATCTTACCATAATCTTTTATTTTAGAAGTATCAAAATACATTCCGTCACTTATCTTATACAAATAACCTTTTTTATCTAAAATGCTAGCAAATTCTATTTGCTCCTTAATAACATCAGTAACTCTAAGAAATTTACTAGGCTCATCAATATTAAGACTACACAAATTATTACGAAATACTTTAATAAAAAATTCTGCAATCTGCCAAGCATTTTGTCCAGTTTCACGACTAGCTTTAACTAGCTTATCCTCTCCATCATCAGCATCTGAAGTCAAATGACCAACATCGGTCAAATTCATTACATGCTTAATTTTATATTTATTAATTTTCAATACTCGCTTTAGAACATCCCAAATAATATAGGGCATTAAATTACCAATATGCGGATAATCATAAACAGTCGGCCCACAAGTATAAAGACCCACCTCTTTCTTTTTGATGGGCTTAAACTCCTCTTTTTGTTTAGTTAAACTATTGTATAAACGAATATTCATAGTAATATTTATTGTAACATAAAAATAAGTTTTGTCTAATAAAAAAACTCCTTAAAAAAAGGAGTTTTTGTAAAAATTTAACTAATTTGATCTATCATATCCACTAATCTAACGGAATAACCCCATTCATTATCATACCAAGCAATAATTTTAACTAAATTACCCCCTACCACTTTAGTTAAAGGTAAATCAACAATAGATGATCTAGAATCGCCAATAAAGTCAGATGAAACTACTGGCTCATCGGTTACTCCCAAAATACCTTTATATCTTTTACTTTTACTAGCGGCAATCAAAGCATTATTTACTTGTTTAACTGTTACGTCTTTTTCTAATAAAAAAGTAAAGTCAGACAAAGAAACTACTGGCGTTGGTACACGCACTGCCAAACCATCAAACAAACCTTCTAATTCTGGGATTACTTTAGCGGTAGCTATAGCCGCTCCAGTTGAAGTTGGAATAATATTTTCAGCAGCACTACGACCACGACGTGGATCTTTGTGTGGAGCGTCTACTAATTTTTGACCACCAGTATATGAATGAATAGTAGTTAACATAGCTTTGGCTACTCCAAATTTAGAAACCAATACTTGAGCAACAGGAGCCACGCAATTAGTAGTACAAGAAGCATTAGAAATTACTTTTTGCTTACCGTATTTATCTTCGTTAACTCCCAACAGGAATGTATCAACACCTCCCCCACCTTTAACTGGTGCGGAAATAATTACTTTCTTAGCTCCAGCTTCAATATGAGCACCGGCTGCACCGTCTTTAACAAAAAAACCTGTGCATTCTAACACTACGTCAACTTTTAATTTTTTCCATGGTAATTTTTTAGGATTTGCCTGACTCGTAATCTGATATTTTTTTCCATTTACTGTTATATTATCTTTGCCATGATTTATTTTCTTAGGATAGACACCATAGACTGTGTCATATTTCAATAAATAGGCTAAACTATCGACTGGCGCTAAATCATTGATAGCCACTACCTCATATTTCTGGCTATCTAACATTATTTTAAATGCGGCTCGTCCAATACGTCCAAAACCATTGATAGCTACTCTTATTTTCTTCTTGGCCATAATTTTTGTTTATTTATTATATATGTAACATTATAGCAAAAAAACACTCGCCTCGCTACCGCTTTGGCGAAACGGGGCCCAACACGAAGGGCTATTTTGAATTTATTTATCTGACCTTATCTCACAAAGTTTTCCTTCCAAATAAGGATATTCAACTATATTACCATCTATCTTAAGATGGACTGTTTGTTTCATTGGATGAACTCCTACTACTTTGCCTTCTCCAGCACCAGTTTTTATAATATCCCCTTCTTTGGGAAGTTTGCTTCGCTTGTATTTATATACCTCATCTTCAAAACGCAAACAACATTTTAATCTACCGCAAGGACCTGTTAATCTATCAGCTCCACGATGACTGAGCTCTTGATTTTTAATACTATTAGGACTAACACTACCAATAGTATTGAGCCAAGATTTACAACAAAGCGGAATACCACAAGGACCAAAATCGCCAGTTACTTTAGCTGCGTCGCGTACCCCTACTTGTTGCAAGCGAATTTTTTTATGATAATTTTTAACTAAATCTTTAACTAAGTCTCTAAAATCAACTCTAGCACTAGAAATAAAATAAAAAGTCAGTCTTTTACCATCAAAAGATTCTGACATATCTACTAATTTCATAGTATTAAGACCATGCTTATCTATCAATCTTTTACACTCTGTAAAACATTTTAAACCTTCTTTCTTCTGGGCTCTTAATTTTTCTAAATCCTCTTCCCTGAATGGCCTAAGCATTGGCTTAACATCTGATATTTCATTTTGCTCTAAATCTCCGTCCCTTCGACTACGCTTCCCACGCTCTTGCTCTGGATCTTCGACAGAGCTTTCAGTATTTTTTTTCCCTCGACTACGCTCAGGACCTTCGGCTTTAGCATTACTTTTGGGTGCTTCCCATTCTGCCCAATCAGTCACTTGTCCAACATCTTGACCTAAAATAGTATTCACTACCACACTATCACCCACTTCTACCTTGTCTTCTGGTGCCTCAGTAAATTCAGGTAAGAAAAAATATTCTTTATCTAATTTATGAAATTGTACTTTAACGACTTTCATTGGCAACTTTAGTTCCTATATTATTTTTGGTAACTGCTTTGATAAGATTAGCTGGACTATATTTAAATACTGTTAGATCCATTTTATTTTCCCTTGCCATTACAAAGGCAGCAGCATCCATTACTTTTAATTTCTTCTCTAGAGCTTCGCTATAGCTAAGTTTTTTATAAAACTTGGCATTTTTATATTTAACTGGATTTTTGTCATAAACTCCTCGAACATTGGTCGCTTTGTAAATATATTCTGCACCAATCTCATATGCCCTTAGTAC
>JABHYW010000013.1 GCA_018656655.1 Candidatus Komeilibacteria bacterium
ATGATACTACTGCTGCTCCAGCTCTAGAACATAGAGTTATAGCGCTTGGTGCTACTAAGTATTATACTTTGAGAGGTTATGTAACTGAAGATGGAACTGCTAATAACGGTAGTATTTCTACTGTATTTGCAGGTGATCCAGCTTTCGCTGCTACTGCTCTTGAAGATACTACTGCTGTAGAAGCTGATGCTGCTGATGACTTTATCTGGTCAGACTTAAACTTTGATTTATATTCAACTTCAACCGCCACAAATATGATGGGCTGGTTTAATGGATACAGAGTTCCTGGCTTAGATACTACTTCATCTACAGGTCAGACAATTACTGATTAATTTTTTCTTAATTCAGTATACGAAAAACCCCTGTTTACAGGGGTTTTTCTTTTGTCTGAAATATTTACAAAATGTCTTTTTGATACTATAATACAAACATTATTAATTAATCTTATAGAGATTATGAGCAACAAAAAGACTATAAAAAACGTACTTATATTACTAATAGCTATTCTAGTAATAGGGGGTGTGTATTGGTTTTCTGATCAAAAAGGGGAAGAAGTACAGAAAAAAGATTTAATAGCCTCTATGACCGAATTTAAGGCTTTAAATAGAGATTTGGACCCAGATTCAGTAGATAGATACTATGAAGATTTTACCAAAAACAAGAATTTCTTTTTAGAAAATTTAGCTAATCCAGCCCTAGCCTTCCAATCTTTGAATAAGATGGCTTTGTATAAAAAATTGGTAGCTGACTACTGGGGGGCAGAAGAAATATGGCTTTATACTGCAGACTTAGAGCCAAATAGTTATTTGGTAAATGGCAATTTGGCCAATATTTATCATTATTCATTACCTGATTATCCCAAGGCGGAGACATATTATCTCAAAGCTTTAGGAGTTGAAGATATTGCTTCTGGCAATCATTATACTTATTTTAGTGATCTTTATACTTTGTATAAATTTCAGATGGATGATCAAGCTAAGGCTATAGCAATACTTGAAAGAGGAATGTCTGAATTACCTGAAGATATAAATATAGTTCTTCTGACTGCCAAATATTACAAAGATACTGACAATACAGAGCAAGCGAGATATTATTATAATGAAGCTTTAAAGATAAATCCCAATAGTGTAGTAGCAAAGGATGGCCTAAAAAATCTCTAACAAAAAATAAATGTTTCTATTATCAGCTAAAGCAGAATCTTATATAGAAAAAGTAATAAAGATTGTTACTCCAGCTATTTTTTTCTTACCACTAATATTAAATTCTGATTTTTATTTTCCTTTTGTCACACCACGCAATTTTTTGTTTAGAATATTGATAACAGTGATCTTTGGCCTTTATTTGACCTTACTTGTTTTCAACAAAGATAAATATAGACCTTTTGGTAGTAAGGTTTTAGTTTCTTATATTGCCTTTGCTTTATTGATGACCCTATCTAGTATATTTGGTGGTGATTTTTTGTATAGCTTTTGGGGCAATGCAGAGAGAATGGAAGGATTGCTGGGACTTTATTATTTAGTAGGATTTTTTATTGTTTTGACTGGAGTATATCATCGTAAGAAATCTTGGCTATTTTTGCTTTATACATCAGCTTTTGTTTCATTTTTGGCTGGTTTTGTAGCTCTCTCTCAAGCTTTGGGGATAGATTTGCTACTGGCTTCTTCAGGTGGAGCTAGAGTATCGGCTACTTTGGGCAATCCTACTTATTTGGCTACCTATGCACTGTTTCATTTGTTTTTTGCAGCTTATCTTTTTTTCAAAAATACAGACAAAAAATTAAAGTTTGAGTTGATTGGTTTTTATATTGTGGACTTAATCCTAATATATCTAGAGATCAAGTCTCAAAACAAAGGCGGTGTAGGAATACTAACTATTATTTTTAGAAATATTTATTTAGCAGCCCTATTCTTGATTCCACAAATTTTGATAAATTTGAATTTTTTCCTTCATAAGCACAAAAAAAATATTGCTAAAATTTCATATCAGACATATTTTGTGATACTGGCTTTGTTAAATTTTGTTGCTTTGTTTAATACTCAAACTAGAGGAGCCTTGGTGGGTATATTTGTTGCTTTGTTATCTATAGCAGTATTTCTACTATTTAGTAGATATGTAAACAGAAAATTCAAATATTCTATAGCAGCTTTGCTAGTTTTGTTTATACTTTTGGTGAGTTCTATATTTGTATTTAAACAGAGTAGTTTTATTCAGGCTGATCCTACATTGAGGAGGGTGGCTGGTATTTCTTTGTCTGATGCTACTACGGAGACTAGATTGCTAACCTGGCAGATTAGTATGAAAGGTTTTATGGACAAGCCTATTCTGGGCTGGGGAGAAGAAAAATTTTATGTAGTATTCAACAAATATTTTCCAACAGAAATTTTTGAAGATCTTGGCTCTCGAGTTTGGTTTGATAGACCTCACAATGTTTTTATTCAGCAATTGATACATGGAGGAGCTTTGGGATTGTTGGCTTATCTGGCAATTTTCTGGTTTGCTTTCAAGAATTTGTTTATACATTATAGGAAAACACATGATTTGAAAACTATTAGTATATTGGGTGGTTTGATCATTGCCTATATGGTACAAAACTTTTTTGTATTTGATAGTCTCAATTCTTATATATTAGCTGTGTTATTGCTAGTTGTTACTGTATTTTTGGCCAACAACAAAAGAATTGAAGCTGCGCAAGTAGCTCCTAGTGACAATAAAATGTGGATAGCTATTGCATTATTTTTTATAGTTTTGATCAATGGATATTACTTTAATATTCCAGCAGCTAGAGCAAACAAAGACTTTGTATACAATTTTAAAGCTCTAAGAGATGTACATCCTAGCACTTCTTTTGATGAAGAGGCTAATCAAGATTTGATAGATACAATGAATAACAATTATCTTGGTAGATTTGAATTTAGACAAGTCTATTCAGAGTACGCTTATTCTTTGTTGCAAGTAAAAGAAACGCCTATTTATAAAAAAGGCAGGACAATGGAGTTGGCTGAGACAGCACTACTTGGTAGTATTGAAGAACAATCAGACAATGTCAGGCATTATAGCTTTTTGGCCAATCTCTATCTAGCTGGAGCTTTGACGGATCCAATGTATGCACAAAAAAATATAAAGCTAATAGAAGAGAATGCACTAGAGCTTAGTCCTACTAGGACACAGCTCTATTATACTTTGGGTAGTGCTTATATGACATTGCAAAAACATGAAGAATCTATAGAAAGTTTTATTAAAGCCAAAGATTTGTCCCCTCATGTATTTGAATCATATCAGAATCTACTTTCAGCTTATCTGAGCTCTGATCGCACAGAAGAAGCCAAAGAGCTATTGGCTACCATAGAAGATAATGCAATTCTCTCAGCTGCGCATTATAGTAATCTAGGTAAAATATTAAACTATTTTAGCTTGCCAGAAGAGGCGGTAATATATATGGAAAGTGCTGTAGAGCATTATCCTCAAGATGGTAATCTCTTGATCCAGTTGATAGTATATTATGATGCTATGGATGAGCAAGAAAAAGTAAAAGCCGGGCTAGAAAAACTAAAAATAATAGACCCTGCCCTAGCAGATAGGCTCAATATAAATTTAGATTTATAAAAACAAAAAAGACTCTCTATTGGAGAGTCTTTTTTTGATTAAAATAATTTTAAATGATCAGATTAAAAAATCTATTGACAAAAAATACTAAAAAGTGTTAATACTAATGTAGTATTTAATCAATTTTAAGATAAAAATGTATGAAAAAAATCGTTTTGTTTTTAATTTTTTCCTTGTTATTTCAGGGATTTTACGCATCCACAACGATGGCTAGAGGACTATCTAGAATAGTTGAGGAAGAACAAACTTTTGAATTACCTTATAGAGAACCAGTACCAAATTTACCAAATTATAGAGTTTATAATACGGATGATAAAATTATTATTTCTAGTAGGGTGCCAATTGCTGGTTTACAATTTGAGACAAATGGTAGTTGGGATTTAACTAGTGATTTAGTGTCTGATGGTTGGGATATTCAAGAAAATGATGGAACAGTATTAGTATATAATTTATCTGACAAAGTAATTAGTGGATATACAGAACTTTTTAATTATTCTGGAAATCTAGAAATTGATAGAGTTATTGCTGCTGACCGTCAAGGAAGGTTAGTTAAAAAATGGTCAAATGAAAAAACAGATGTTTATAAAGCATCATATATTTCAGAAAAACAAGTTAGAGTCTATTCAGATTTTTTTAATAAAGTTAGTAGTTTAGAAGCTACAAAAGTAAATTCTGTAATGACAGCAGCAACCTCTACGACATTATTTGCTGGTAATGCTTCTGGCGTCCCAGGTCAGAATGATATTTTGTTTCATATTTCAATGGACAATAATAGCTCAGATATAGTTGGTGTACAATTTAATTTGAATGATTTGCCAAATTGGATTACTGCTTCTAGCTCTGTCTCACAAATTTCTGGTTTTGATTCATATGTAAATGATTATAATGGAGCAGCAGAAGTAATGGTTATAAATTTGTCAGGAGGGACTTTGCCCATAGGAAATAATATTCCTTTAGTTGATTTATATTTAAGTATGGACAATGATGCTGTATTAGGAGATATTGTTGATATGAATTTTTCTAATATAGTAATTAGTGATTCTTTGGGTAATCCTTTGGTAGGAGAGGGTGTCGGTGGAAGTATATCAGCTGGTATTAAAGGAGATATTAATTCTGATGGTGAAATAGATATTTTAGATATAGTTAAAGCTATTAATTTTTCTATTCATCTTGAGATACCATCAGCTAATGAGCTATGGGCTAGTGATATGAACGGCGATGGTTATATTAATATTCTAGATGTAGTGCAAATTATCAACTTAGTGTTTATTCCAATCCCAGATGGTTTGACAGTGGCTTTAGCTACTGACACGCCAGCTTCTAGTGTCGTTGTTGGCAGCGCAAGTCAATATCCATTTACTAAAATTAGTTTAGTAGCAGGCGGAGAAGATGTAATTATAGATTCTTTAACAATAGAGAGAGGTGGCGTTGCTCAAGATGCTGCTTTTGCTTATTTAGACATTTTAGATGCTGACACTATGTTGCCGCTTAATAACTATTCAAGAACCTTAAATGGTAGTCATCAAGCTGTCTTTACGGATAATATTACTATAGAAGCAAATACGACTAAAGATATTTATTTAGCAGCCACAATGACTTCTTCTTTGGCTAGTTATGCGGGTGAGATGCCAACACTTGGTTTGGCTGATATTACAGTGGTTAATGCCACTCCTATAGATGCCCCTCTTCCTATTTTTGGTAATCCGCAAACATTAAATGGAACCATATCAATTGGAAATGCTACTATTACGGCAGGAATTGATAATCCAGGAAGTTCTACGGTTATGATTGGTACTACGGACTATATAGCTACTTCTATTAGATTGATAGCTGGTTCTGCAGAGGATCTTACGGTTAATTCTATAATTATAACTAATAATGGAAGCGCAACGCCAAGTGCTGTTGTGAATGCGGAATTAAAGAATGCTTTAACAGGTGAGGTGTATTGTAGTTGGCCCGTTGTCACAACTGATGAATTAGTTTGTACAAATATAGGCGAAGTTATTAATTCGGGTCAAAATACCAGTTTTAATTTTGAGGTTGATCTAGTGGGTGAGCCCCCTTCAACAATTTCGTATGACATTGATGGACGAGCTGATGTTCTTGTGACTGGTAATACTTATGGTTATAATATTTTACCATATTACCCAAATAGTTCAGAGCCATATTTTAATGCCAATAATACTACTATTGGATATGGAACCATAATGGCAGAATCGGTTGCGTTAGAGTCAGGCGTAATAGGCGAAGGCACACCAGATGCTGAGCTTGGTAAGTTTAATTTTGTAGCTAGTGGAGAAGAAATGAGTATAAATGTTATTGGTTGGAATTTTACTTTATCAACTACTTCAGCTAGCGCTGATTATACAGACATTACTAATATAAAAATTTATGATGAATTGGATAATTTAGTGGCTGGCCCAGCTGATTTTACTACAGCTGTTTATACTGATGGTTCTTCCATTGTAAAAGCTACGGTTACTACAACAGATTCTTTTATTGTCCCAACAGGGGGCCATATATATACTGTTAGAGCAGATTTAAATAATAATTTTTCAGCTAATGATACAATCCAGGTTGGCGTAGAAATGGCATCAGCTGATATTGATAGTGTAAGTGGTTATTCGGTTATAGGACAGCCATCTGGTAATACCCAATCTACATTATTAACAATTGGGAGTTCATATTTAGCAATCTCTGTATCAAGTAATCCAGCTGCTCAAACTGTTGTAGCTGGCGCTCAAGATTTTGTAGTTGCTAATTTTATTTTAGATGCATCTAATTCTACCGAAAATATCGAAATAGTTAATATAAAACCAGTACTTCATACTACAACAGGCGCTTATCCAAACCAAATGTCTGGTTGGACATTAAGTGTTGATGGCGCAGACGTAGAAATTAATGCTGAAAGTACAACTTGTGGCCCAACTAGCTGTAATACAGCTGGTGACAGCTCAACAACAACTTTGACTTTGACTGACAATGCTTTGATTATTCCAGCTGGAGAATCTAAGGTTGTAGAAGTTAGAGTAGACGTTGGTACTGGTGCTACTTTAGGCACATTCTCAACAGGAGCTCAGAGTGGTTCTGTCACTGCTGTTGATAGTGACGCTCAGATAGTTAATCCAATATATACTGCTTCTGATGGTCAACTTATGACTCTCGTAGGTAGCGGTACGCTACATTTAGGAACATTAAGTGACCCAGTGTCAGCTATTGTAGTAGGTGGATCTGAAGTGGAAGTTGGTAGATTTACATTACAAGCTAACTATGAGGGCGCTAATGTTAATTACATAAGTTTTTCTATAGCTAATCCTGATGGCGGTGTAGTTGGAAACTATAGTCAGTTAGATTCTCTATATTTGTATGGTGATGGTGGTATCTCGCTTGGTAGTGTCGTTGTAAACTCATATAATTCAACAATAACTCCAAGTGGAATGAATCTAGCTTTAGACGAAGAGAAAACTTATATAGTAAAAGCTACATTTTCTAACCCAAGTGAGAGCTGGTCAGGACCCGGAGTTAGAGTTGCTCTAAGTAATATTGATGCTGACGGACAATCTACGGGTTCGGCTGTCACTGTAGTTGGAATGCCTGTTCAGCCATTTAACACTTTCTCAGTATATAAGAGTCTACCAACTGTAGCTCAAATTGACTTTACAGGTAGTGATAATATTGCAGGCAGTGGTACATATATTCTAAAGAAATTTAGTGTAACCGCTGATTCTGCTGGCCCAATTGGCTTGTACAAATTCACCTTCGGTGTTTCTACAAGTTCTGAAAGCCTAACAGACTCTGGATACTACTTATATGAATCTGATTCATCAAGTAGCCTAGGTAATGTTATTGCTAAGGGTAG
>JABHYW010000014.1 GCA_018656655.1 Candidatus Komeilibacteria bacterium
CTTAAGGTGTTCCCGACTAACGGCCTTGAGCCAAGTCAGAATTACAAAATATAATAATAAAGATAATGATAAAATAAATACTATATTATATGATCTCAACGTCCAAGCTATTAAAAAACTAAAAGCTCCAGCTAAAATACTTTTATATAAAACATTTAACTTTAGACTTATATTTATATTCTTTTTTATTACTCGCCAAGCAAATATTACAATTAACCACTCTACAAATAAAGTCATATAAGCTGCTCCCCAATAAGAATACATTGGAATAAGTATAAAATAACCACCTAAAGCTATAATAGCAGACCAAAGAAAATACTTTATCATCTGTTTTTGGGCATTAATAGCTACTATTAGATAAATAAATAAAGTACCGAAAAATATTCCGACTGTAGCTAATATTAATACATCTAATATTGCTCCCGAAGCGGCAAATTCTTGACCAGCTAATTTTATCATCAACGGCCTACTAATAAGCCAGGTACTAAAAAGCATAGCGATAGATAATATACTAAAAAAATTAAAACTGTGTTGGAAATTATCGTTTAGATCTTTTATTTTATTAGCAACCCAAGAAGCAGTAAAGATTGGTAAAATCAAGGACATAAACATATGAGGAAAAGTAGCCATTACTTCTAAAACCCGATAAGGAGCTCCATAAAGACCAACTTCTTCAGGAGAACGATAGGCTGATAGAACTAAAGTGTCTGCTTTAAAATATAATAAGTTTAATACTACTGTAATAGCTAATGGCCAGGAACGATGCCAAACGGTTCGCCAATATTTAAAATCCCAGGCTAGTGATAATTTAGTATGCCGACGTATAAAAAATAACAGTAAAATAAATGACAAAGCCATGGTAAATGAATTGCCCAAAACTATAACCTTAAGAGAAAAACCATAAAAGAATAAGTAGAGTAAAAATCCAGCATAAAGAAATTTATTTACAAAATCTACAAAAGCTACTTTAGCCATATCTAATTTCTTAGAAAAGACCGCCGTCAAAGTGGTGATTAGGCTCTGAAAAAAGAATGTACCCATAAAAAATATAACTCCCGTCTTAACCGCTTGATCATAAGGAAAAAATTGAATAACCACTGGAATCAAAATTAACATCAAAAGAGAAGAGGCTAAGCGAATAGTAAATATATTATTTATTATCTTATTTTCACTAAGTTTGTCTTTAACTGAAGATATCTCTCTAAGCATTGCCATATAAAGACCCAGGTCTGCTAAAATAGCAAACAGCTGCACAAAAGCAAAGATAGTGGTGTAAAAACCAAAACCAGCCTGACCTAACATGCGGGTAATTAAAGCCAAAGAAAAAACGCCAATCAAAATATTGACGACTCTAATAGCTACCTGCCAAAGGGTGTTTGTGAATATTTTATTAACTGTAGACATGTTCAAATTATACTAATAAAAACCGCCCCTAGCAAGTTGCTAGGGGCGCTTAACAAAATATTTATTCTTCTTCAGAATTTTTACTTTCTTTCCAAACCTTTTTTCTGAGTTCTGCTAACAATTTTTTATCGTTTTTCAAAAATGTCTTGGCGGTTTCACGACCTACTCCAAGCTTGATATCTCCGTAACTATAAGAGTTACCGGCCTTGGTAAGCACACCAAATGCCAGGCCTGTATCTAACATATCTCCTGCCACTGAAATACCTTCATTATACATGATGTCAAAAACCGTTGTTTTAAATGGCGCAGCTACTTTATTTTTCACAACTTTAGCTTTGACTTGATTACCGATAATTTTTTCTCCTTGTTTAATTACAGCGGCTCTTCTTACCTCAATTCTCACAGAAGAATAAAATTTTAAAGCATTGCCACCAGTAGTTGTTTCTGGATTACCAAAAACTACACCAATTTTCATTCTAATCTGATTAATGAAAACGACAGTAGTATTACTCTTATGGACAATTCCAGCTAATTTTCTAAGTGCTTGACTCATCAGTCTAGCTTGAAGACCCATATGAGAATCTCCCATATCACCTTCTATTTCCTTCTTTGGCACTAGGGCAGCTACAGAATCAATAACTATTACATCTACTCCACCAGATCTAACTAGTGTTTCTACAATTTCTAAAGCTTGCTCACCTGTGTCAGGCTGTGAAATCAACATCTTGTCTATATCTACACCGATTTTTTTAGCATATTCAGGGTCTAATGCATGCTCAGCGTCTACAAAAGCAGCTACTCCACCTTCTTTCTGTACTTCAGCTACTATGTGCTGAGCTAAAGTAGTTTTTCCAGAAGATTCTGGGCCATAAATTTCTATAATCCTGCCTCTGGGCACACCTCCTACCCCTAAAGCAATATCAAGCGACAAACAGCCTGTACTAGTAGCGGCTACATCCATAGCCTTAGCATCACCTAGATTCATAATTGAACCTTCACCAAAACGCTCCCTTATTTGATCAATGGCATTTTTAACTCCTTGACCCACATCTTCCTTAGTCTTCTTAACCATACGTGTAATCCTTTCTTAGACAGCAAACTTGCCTGCTTAGGCTTGCCTTATTAATTATATTATTATTCTAATGATTCTCGCAAAATAATGATTTCTATTATATTCACTTTACTATGTTTCTTTTTAGCACTTATTTCTAAATTATTCAAACCGTTTATCAAATTGATTGATTGACTAAACTTACCCTCCTCATCCAAGAATACCAATTCATTATTAATAGTCAACTGTACCTCTGATTTAGTCTGCCCTTTTATGATGACACTGGACTCGGTAGTTTTAAAATTAGTACTTGGCTCAAAAATAATTACTTCGGGAGGGGATATAGTATTATTTATTTCCCAGCCTAAGTAAGCCAATAAAGTTAGTATTAATAAACTGACTCCTAAAAATTTTAACACCCTTGGCTTTAAAATGCTATAAGGGGAAATATTGTTAGACTTAACAACTGGATTAGATGCCTTGTGCAATTTATTATTAATAGATTTTTCTATTTTATAATCTACTAATAATTCATTGACTTGTAAATCTAAAAAATTCCCATAAAGCTTCAACCAAGCTTTGGAATAAATATCTCCAGGTAATTTTTGATAATCACCTTCTTCTAATATCTCTAGATACTTTACTTGAATTTTAGTAGCTTCAGCGGCCTCTTCTAAACTAATTTCTTTGTCTAGTCTGGCTTGCCGTAACTTATCCGCTAAGTTTTGAGATCGATTTATCTTCTTCTGTCTAAAACTGGCCATAATTAATTTTACTTATCTTCTTCCTCTTCTTCATCAGAATCTTCTAGTTCCTCATCCATCTCTTCATTTTCCACTTCCTCCTCATCTAGGGGTGAATCAAAATTTTCTTCTAAGTCTTCTTGTGAAATCAAAACGCTTCTAGCTTTAGATCCCTCTGATGGACCAACCACTCCCATTTCTTCTAATATATCTAACAACCTTGCGGCTCTAGCATAACCAACTCTAAGCCTTCTTTGTAATAATGTAGCTGAAGCTTTGCCGGCCTTAATAACTACTTCTTTAGCATCTAAAGTTAAATCATCCTCAAAGTCTCCAGCGCCTCCAAAACCAGCCACAGCGCCTCCTTTTTTCTCTATAATACTTTCATTATATTCAGGCTCTTCTTTATCTTTTATAAAAGCAACTACATCATTAATTTCTTCATCTGATATATAAGCACCTTGAATACGGCGAGGCTTAGATAGATCGGCTGTCATAAATAGCATATCACCCTTACCAAGTAATTTCTCAGCTCCCGAACTATCTATAATAGTACGTGAATCCATAGACGAGGCTACTGCAAAAGCAATTCTAGAAGTAATATTTGCCTTAATAAGCCCAGTAATTACATCTACTGAAGGTCTTTGAGTAGCTAATATCAAATGAATACCAACTGCCCTAGCCATCTGAGCTAAAGACACTACAGCTGCCTCAATTTCTTTAGCAGCTAAAGACATTAGAGCGGCAAACTCATCCACTATTATTACTATATATGGTATTTTATTAACTATAACTGCATTATTATAAGCATCAATATTTCTCTTACCAGCTGCTTGAAGTAATTTATATCTTTCATGCATCTCATTAACTACCCAACGCAAAGCATTAATAGCTTTATCTGTATCGTTAATCACTGGTGTAAGTAAATGCGGAATGTCGTTATATGAAGAAAGCTCTACTCTCTTTGGATCAATTAAAATAAACTTTAATTCGTCAGGTGAATTCTGATATATCAAAGACAATATTACATTATTTATACAAACTGATTTCCCCGATCCAGTAGAACCAGCAATTAATAGATGGGGCATGGTAGCTAAATTGCCCATAATAGACTTACCTGCTACGTCTTTACCTAAAGATATATAAAGATTGTTTTTTCTTTTTTTATAGGTGTTACTTTCAAGAATTTCTCTAAGCTTTACAATAGAAACTGATCTATTTGGTACTTCAATACCTACTAATGGTTTACCAGGGATAGGAGCCTCCATACGAAGTGGATGAGCAGCTAGAGCTAAAGCTAAATCATTTTGCAAGGTCAGCATTTGTGAAAGTCGAACCCCTTCAGCTGGACGCAGAGTATATTGTGTAACAGTAGGTCCAACATTTACATCTCCCATCTCAACTTCAATACCAAAATTTTCTAAAGTCTTTTGGATCTTATTCATATTAGCATCAACATCCCCTGAATCTGGCTTAGAATTTGATTTAGAAAGTAAATCAACTGGTATAACGATTTTTTTTCTTGGTTTTTTAATTTCCTCTTCAGAGCCTTCCTCTTCTTCCATATCCTCATCTACCTCAAACTCCTGCTCCTCTTCTTCATCCTCTTCAGAGCCTTCCTCTTCTTCCATATCCTCATCTACCTCAAACTCCTGCTCCTCTTCTTCATCCTCTTCTTCATATTCTTGATCTGGTAAAAATTTTTCTTTAATAATACCCAAGGCTTTAGCTTTAGTTATAATATCTGCAAAAGAAGTATTAAATCCTAAAAATATTCCAATAAATAACACAGCTAACAGAATAACCATGGTTCCCCAAAATCCCAAAATACTAATACCTGGATGACTAATCAAATAACCAAGTGCTCCACCGCCTCGACCAGTATTAGCTATTTCAGAAAATGTAAAATATCTTACAAAAAAATGTAATATTCCTGAAAAAGATACTAATATAAGAAAAAGGCCAATATAAGTAGCTACTCTTACTCCGTAAACTCCACTCCTTATTAAAAGATAGCCAAGCCATAATAAAATAACAATAAATAACCAAACACCTAGACCAAAGACGTAAGATAAGGCAAAATTAAGCATTCTACCAAAAGCACCTGTCATATCAAATATAGACAAAACACTTAAAATAGCTAGTGTAAATATCAATATTATAAAAATAGCTTTTTTTGTTTCGGGATTTAAACCCAAAAACTCATCGTCTTCTTCATAATAATCTCTTTTTTTTCTTCTAGCCATTTCTTTTAGATTCTTTAATAAGTGTCTATATTTTAACATATCTGAAGATAAAAATAAATGCTTTAGCAAACATAAAAACCCCCTAAATTAGGGGGCTTTCTAAATAAATGCTTTATTTTTTAGCTTCAAAGCCGGTACCAGCTGGAATCTTTCTACCAATTATTACGTTTTCTTTAAGACCCTTCAAATAATCTACCTTGCCTGAAATAGCAGCGTCAATTAATACTCTAGCTGTTTCTTGAAAGGAAGCGGCTGATAGGAAGGAGTCAGATGTTAAAGCAGCTTTGGTAATTCCTAGAAGTAATATATCTCCACTAGCCTTATCTCCTTTAGAACCAAGGTTAGCTTCCTCAAACTGAGTAGACGTTACAACCTCTCCTGGTAAAAGCTCTGTATCACCAATTTCATTTATCAAAATTCTAGAAAACATTTGCTTAACAATTAATTCAACATGTTTATCATTTAAATTTTGACCCTGAGAAGCATAAATATGCTTAATCTCTTTGATAATATATTTTTGTACACTTAATTTACCTTTCAAAGCATATAATTCTTTCAATTCAATACTACCTTCGGTAATTTGCTGACCCTCACTAACAATATCTTTATTTTTTACCCAAATATTATAGCCCGCTGGAATAATAACCTCTTGCATACTACCCTCTTTGCTAATGACCTTAAGAGTTTTAGCAGTTAATTTTATTACACCATCTAGCTTAGTACGAACCTTGTCTTTTTTATCCAGGAAGATTACTTGATCAGCTTCTACTTCTTGACCATCTTCAACCTTGGGCGTAATTCTCTCGCTCATTTCATATTCTTCTACTCTAATTTCTTGCGGTTTGATATTAATAATTCTCTGCTCTTTAGAAATTAATTGATTATCATCATCAATATGTACTATACCTGAAATTGGAGCCAAAATTGACTTTTTCTTTGGTTGACGAGCTTCAAATAATTCTTCTACGCGAGGTAAACCTTGAGTAATATCACTTTCAGCTACACCACCAGTATGGAAGGTTCTCATAGTAAGTTGAGTACCTGGCTCACCAATACTTTGAGCAGCTACAATACCAACGGCTGTACCAATCTTTACTGGTTTATTGAAACCTAAATCAAAACCATAACATTTTTGACAAGCACCTCTAACAGATTTACATGAAAGTAATGATCTAATCTTAATATAATCTGGATCAACTTTTCCAATATGTTCAGACAATTCTTTACTTACTAAAACGCCCTTTTTAATCAAAACTTTTTTAGTTTTTGGATCTACTATACTTTCTAATAATGTACGTCCAATAGATCGCTCCTCTAATGTTTCGTTTAGTTCTTTACTTTCTTCTTTGGTAATTATTAAACCTTCTTTGTCTTTACAATCACTTTCTAAAATAACTACATCTTGAGACACATCTACTAAACGACGGGTAAGATAACCTGCGTTAGCAGTACGAAGAGCTGTATCGGATAAACCTTTACGAGTACCATGAGTAGAAATAAAGTATTCCAAAACATCTAAACCTTCTTGGAAATTAGCTTTAACTGGCAATTCAATAATTTCACCAGCCGGATTAATTACCAAGCCTTTCATACCCATAATCTGAATTACTTGTGACATAGAACCACGAGCTCCAGAATTAATAATAGAGGCTACTGAATTTTTTGGATCAAATATAGCTTCAGCCTCTTTATATATTCTATTTTTTATTTCATTCCAGACCTCAATAACTTTAATATATCTTTCATTATTAGTTAAAAGACCTTGGTTGTATTGTTCTTTAATTTCCAATACCTTAGTTTCGCCTTCTTGAATTAAGGCTTTTTTACTCTTTAATTTTGGAATATCATCCATGCCCCAAGATGAGCCTGAAGCAGTGATGTATTTAAAAGCAATATCTTTAATCTCATCAAGTAAAACCACTGTTTTATCATGAGACAGGGTACGAAAAGCTAAAGCTACAATATCCTTTAAGCCTTTTTTATCTAAAAGATTATTTACATACTCCATCTCAGCTGGCAAAATTCTATTAAATAAAATTCTACCGACAGAAGTTTCTAATATTTCATTTTTAGCTCTAGCTACTCTTACTTTTATAAGATCTTGCAATCCAATTATTCCTAGAGCAAAAGCTTTCTCAGCCTCATCCTCATTAGTAAAAGCTTTTTTTACTTTTGCATCTGGATCAATATAAGTAAGATAATAACCACCCCAAACAATATCTTGGTTTGGTACAGCAACTGGATCACCTGTAGCTGGTTTCAATAAATTATTAGATGACAGCATTAAAGTCTTGGCCTCTTCTTTGGCCTCTTCAGTAAGAGGTACATGAACAGCCATTTGATCACCATCAAAGTCAGCATTAAAAGCAGAACATACTAATGGGTGAAGTTGAATAGCCTTACCCTCAATAAGAGTTGGTTGAAAAGCTTGGATACCAAGACGATGTAAAGTAGGGGCACGATTTAACATCACATGAGCACCCACAACCACATCTTCAAGTATAGCCCAAACTTCTGGATGTCTAGCTTCAATATATCTATTGGCAGACCTAACATTATGTACTAATTCTTGTTTAATTAATTGAGAGATTACAAATGGTCTAAATAATTCTAAAGCCATTGTTTTTGGTAGACCACATTGATAAATTTTAAGATGAGGACCAACTACAATTACAGAACGGCCAGAATAGTCAACACGCTTACCAAGTAAGTTCTGTCTAAAACGACCTTGCTTACCTTTTAACATGTCAGCAATACTCTTTAGAGATCTTTTTTGTCCAGTAGAAGCGGTTACTGTTTTACCTTGACGAGCATTATTATCAATCAAAGCATCTACAGCCTCTTGTAGCATTCTTTTTTCATTTCTTTGAATTACTTCTGGTGCACTCAAATTTTTCAATCTCTTAAGACGATTATTTCTATTAATTACTCTTCTATATAAGTCATTCAAGTCAGAAGAAGCAAAACGTCCGCCATCTAATTGAACCATTGGTCTTAAATCTGGAGGAATAACTGGAATAGCAGTCATAATCATCCACTCTGGATGTATGCCGTTAGTTAATAAACTTTTAACTAACCTAGAACGTCTAATTAGTTTCTTTCTCTTAGAAGCAATAGAATTGTCTATCTCCTCTTCTAATGATTCATATAATTTCTTCAAATTTACTTTCTTCAATAAATCTCTGATGCCTTCAGCACCAATACTAGCTTCAAAAACATGACCATAACGTAAAGCTAGCTCTTGATATTTTGTTTCAGATATAATTTGGAGCATCTTAAGCTCACGAAGTTCTTTAAGAGCTGTGTCAGCAGCATCTTCTAGAGTTTTTACTTTATCAACCTTAGCTACATTAAGATTCAGCAAATCCTGCTCGATTTGTTTATTAACTTTAACTTTATCTTGACCGTCAGCAACTAGTTTATTCTTAGTATTATTTAATTCTTGAATTCTTTGACTAAATTCATTATCAATTTGCTTACGTTTATTTTTAAGCTCCCCTTTAATTTGTTCAATAGTCTCTTTACGGGCAGGCTCATCAACGTGAGTTAAAATAAAACTAGCAAAGTATATTACCTTTTCAAGAGCTTGAATACTTAAATCAAGTACTAAGCCAATCTTTGATGGAATGCCACGTAAAAACCAAATATGTGATACTGGAGCAGCTAATTCAATATGCCCCATTCTCTCACGACGTACAACCGCTCGAGTAACCTCTACGCCACATTTATCACAAGTAATTCCTTTATAACGAATTCTTTTATATTTACCACAATAACACTCCCAATCTTTAGTGGGTCCAAATATTTTTTCACAAAATAAGCCATCTTTCTCTGGTTTTTGAGTACGATAATTAATGGTCTCTGGCTTCACTACTTCGCCGTGTGACCACTCATGAATATCTTCAGGAGAGGCTAATCTTAATTTAATAGCGTCAAACTCTAAGACAGTAGTTTTGTCTCGAGCCATGAAGGTTGTTTTTGTTGATGATGGAGTAGGCATATATATTTGAGTTAAAAGTTGTAAAGTTTATAAAGTTGTAAAGTTAAAGTGTCTTTTAAAAAATGATTAGACTATATCATAGAGTTTAAAGTATTTTATTTTTATATAGCCGTTCACTTTTAAACTTTGGACTTTCTGACTTTTGAACTAATGTATTATTCTTTAGAGTCTTCTGATTTTGTCTTATCTTTTTTAGTATCAGCTACCACAGGAGTCTCTTTTTTTGAGACCTCTTTGGTTTTTTTATTTGTATCGTCTATTTCAGTTTCTCGCTTGCCAATCAATTCAACTTCTAAGCCCAAACCTTTGAGCTCTCTAACTAGCACATTAAATGATTCCGGAATATTTAATCTATTTATTTCTTCACCCTTAATAATAGCTTCATAAGCTTTGGATCTACCTGGCACATCGTCAGATTTGATAGTAATCATTTCTTGGAGTGTGGCTGCAGCACCATAAGCCTCTAGAGCCCAAACTTCCATCTCTCCAAATCTCTGTCCACCAAATTGAGCTTTACCACCTAAAGGTTGTTGAGTAACTAATGAGTAAGGACCAATAGATCTTTGATGAATTTTATCTTCTACTAAATGATTCAACTTAAGCATATAAGCTACGCCAACTGTAGTTGTATTATCAAATGGCTTACCAGTGCGGCCATCAAAAAGTTGTAATTTGCCATCTTCTGGCCAACCAGCTTTTTTAAGCTCACCCCTAATTACTTCTTCATTTACACCATTCAGTGGAGGACTAGCCACTTTATAACCTAAAGTTCTAGCGGCCAAACCTAAATGCGTCTCAAGTAATTGTCCGAGATTCATACGAGAAATAACACCAAGTGGATTTAAAATTATATCTACTGGTGTGCCATCCTCTAAAAATGGCATATCTGAAACTGGCACAACACGAGAAATAACACCTTTATTTCCATGACGTCCAGCCATCTTATCACCAACTTGTATTTTTCTAAGTTGAGCTACTGTAACCTGAATAGATTTAATTACACCAGCTGGTAATTTATCTCCTTTATCACGAGAGAATACTTTCACGCCAATAATTTTTCCTCTTTCTCCGTGTTTTAGATAAAGTGAAGTATCACGAACATCTTTAGCTTTTTCACCAAAGATAGCTCTAAGAAGTTTTTCTTCTGCTGAAAGCTCAGTTTCACCTTTTGGAGTAATCTTACCAACTAAGATGTCACCAGATGATACATTAGCACCAATTCTAACTACACCCTCTCTATCTAAATCTTTAAGTTTTTCTTCACTTACATTTGGAATATCACGAGTAATTACTTCCGGTCCAAGTTTAGTATCACGAACATCAATTGAATAATCTTCAATACTAACTGAAGTATAATTATCATTCTTAGCTACACGCTCTGAAATTAAAATAGCATCTTCATAGTTTCCACCATCCCAAGTCATATAAGCTACCAACATGTTTTGACCTAGAGCCAATTCACCTTGATCGGTAGCGGCACCATCGGCTATAGCTATACCCTTCTTAACTTTATCCCCTTTATCTACTATAGGATGTTGGTTCATACTAGTAGAGGTATTTGATCTAGCAAATTTATTTAAGTTGTAAACTATAACTTCTTTTTTCTTATTAGTAACCTCGATACGACGACTATCAACATAAGTAACTGTTCCGTCATCTTTAGCTACTACTACTTGCCCTGAATCAATAGCTGCTTTAGCTTCAATACCAGTTCCTACAATAGGAGCTTGTGGTCTAATAACTGAAACTGCTTGTCTTTGCATATTTGTTCCCATCAAAGCACGCACCGCATCATCATGTTCCAAAAATGGAATCATTGAAGTGGCTATAGAAATAATTTGATTTGGTGCAACGTCCATAAAATCAATCTTTTCTACTCTATCATATCTTGGATTGCCATTAATTCTAATTTCAGAAAAATCATTTACAAAATGTCCGTTCTCATCAATAGGAGTTGTAGCTGCGGCAGTATTATATTTTTCTTCTTCAAAAGCATCTACATATCTAATTTCATTAGTCACTACTGGCTTAATTGGCACAGTCTCAATCTCTTTGTGTTTAGCTAATTCCTTAGCTTGAGCTGCATTAATAGTTGCTCCTTGAGCGACAATTAATTTTTTACCGTCTGGGGTTTTAATATCTTCTCTAGCAATTTTATCAATAGTTACCTTTGGATTATTATCTACATCATGAAGTACTATTCTGTATGGAGTTTCAATAAAACCAAAATCACTGATTCTAGCATAGGATGCTAAATGACCTACTAAACCAATATTTGGACCTTCAGGAGTAGCAATCGGACAAATACGACCATAATGAGTTCTATGTACATCACGAACTTCAAAGCCAGCTCTTTCTCTAGATAGACCACCTGGTCCCATAGCTGATAAACGTCTTTTGTGTTCTAACTCAGCTAATGGATTAACCTGGTCCATGAATTGAGAAAGTTGAGAACTCATAAAGAATTCTTTAATCACACCAATTACTGGACGAGAATTAATAAGTTGATTTGGATTGATATTACTCATATCCAAAGTACTCATACGATCCTTAATAATTCTTTCCATACGAGCTAAACCAATGCGAAATCTATTTTGAACAAGCTCACCAATTGCTCTAACACGACGATTACCAAGATGATCAATATCATCAGCATCATTCTGAGAAAGATTTAGACTAACAATTTCTTTAATCACTAAAATTAAGTCCTCTCTACGGAGCACTCTGGTTTTTTTGTTGTTTGGAATATCTAAAGAAAAACGAGCATTGATTTTATATCTACCCACTCTACCAAAATCATATCTATCAAAGTCAAAAAACATTGAATGAATAAGACTTCTAGCATTATCAGTGGTAGCTAAATCACCTGGACGAATACGACGATAAATTTCTTTCAAACCTTCAGCCTCATTAGTAGAAGTATCTTTGTCTAATGTATTTTGAATAAATCTAATTTCTGGATGAGTATCTACATCTTTAAATAAGTTTGTAATTTCTTCATCAGTAAAATATCCAAAAGCACGAAGTAAAGCTGTAACAGGCACTTTTCTTTTTCTATCTATTTTTACATAAATAATACCATTGACATCAGTTTCAATTTCTAACCAAGCACCACGATTTGGAATAAGCTTGGCTCCATAATATTTTCTACCTCGCAAAACTTGTGAAGTAAAAAATACACCGGCTGATCTGATAAGTTGAGATACTATTACACGCTCAACGCCATTAATAATAAAAGTTCCTCTTTCAGTCATCAATGGAAAATCACCAAGATATGTTTCTTGTTCCTTGACCTCGTTAGTTCTTTTATTTACTAAACGTACATTTACTCGAAGCGGTGCTTCATAAGAAATGTTTTTATTTTTTGACTCACCTTCGTCAAACTTTGGTTCATCTAGATAATAATCTAGAAAAGAAAGTTCTAAATCACGACCAATAAAGTCTGTAATTGGAGAAATTTCATCAAAAAGTTCTTTGAGTCCCTCTTTAAAAAACCAATCATATGATTTCTTTTGGACTTCGACTAAGTCTGTTAGAGGTATAGCTTCTCGTAGAGTAGTAAAATACTTACGAGTAGGAGTTTTTACTTGAGGCATAAAGATAATGCTAATTATATTGTTTAATTAGCCTCCTATATTGGGGCTTTATATCTAAGACGAATTATGAACACAAAAAATAAACTCACCCTGCTTTTGGGTCA
The DNA here is from genome assembly GCA_018656655.1 of Candidatus Komeilibacteria bacterium. Lineage (GTDB taxonomy): Bacteria > Patescibacteriota > Patescibacteriia > UBA1558 > GWA2-36-10 > XYD1-37-29. The sequence goes on from JABHYW010000014.1 coordinate 13,145, forward strand.
GTTAAAGTTGTTTATTTTTATTTAAAATAGGCTAGCGGCCAAAAATTTCATAGCCCAATATTATCAAATTTAGCACTTCCTGTCAAGGTTTTTAGCCTCAAGACCTAAAAACTAAGCTTTTTTAAAGAAAAAATGGCTAAACTTAGCCAACAACACTATATATACAGATGAAAAAATTTGTCAAATCAGCCCTATTTAAGGCAATTCTATACACATATATAGCTATTTACCTACAAGTTATCCACACGGCATTCGCCGTGCGGGCATTTATTTAACTAATTTTAGCTATTTTTTTAATACATCTCTAGCGACCTGCCGATCATCATGAGCTATCATTTGACCATTTGGACCACAAATAAATTGCTCCGCTCCTTTGCCAGTAATTAAGACTATGTCATTTGTTTGAGCTAAACCAATTGCCCTGGCTATAGCCTGAGTCCTAGATTCTATCTTAAATAAATCCTTATCTTCTATTTTGCCCACTTCTACAGCTCCGCTAGATACATTGTCTATAATTTCATTTATATCATCATCATAGGGATCTTCGTTGGTCACTATGACAATGTCAGCTTTTTGCCCAGCTAATTTACCCATAATTGGTTGGCGTGCCTTGTCTCTACCTCCACCGCAAGAACCAATTACATGAATTAGCCTGCTTTTATTTATTGTGGTCAGAGTTTTATAAAGCTGTCCTAAACTTTCAGGCTCAGGAGCATAATCTACTAAAACTTTAAACTCTTGTCCTTCATCTATCCATTCTTGGCGACCAGGAATTCCAATTAATTTTGCCTTAGTTAATTTTTCTAAACCAAAGCCCAATTCTTTAACAGCTACTAAGGCTGCTAAAATATTATAAACATTAAAACGTCCAATAAAGTTTGTAGCTATTTTATTATTTTTTAGAGAAAAAGCTACCCCCTCTTCTAATTTTATATCTTGAGCCTGATAGTCAGAATTATTATCTATAGAATAAGTAACAAATTTATCCACTTTATATTTTTTTAGACGCTCAGTTTCTAAATCATCATTATTACTTACAATAATTTTTGGAATTTTTTTATTATCTAAAACTTTTTGTTTTGAATTACTTAAATGTTTAAATAATTTTTCTTTATAGGCTCTATAATTCTCAAAACTACCATGAGCTTCAATATGCTCAGGTGTAAGATTAGTAAAAATTACTAAATCATAATTAATACCAATATGTCTAAATTGTTCTATGCCCTGAGAGGATGTTTCTATCACTGCATACTTACAACCAGCCTTAACCATATCTGATAAAAGTCTCTGGGTTTGGAAACGACCAAGCATGGTCATCTTTTTATCATTCAACCACTTCTGGTCAGCTACCTTAAAATTAACAGTGGAGGCTAAACCATTTTTTTGATTTAAACTATCTAAATATTGTGAGACAAAATTAACTACGGTAGTTTTTCCATTAGTACCAGTCACTCCAATTACAATTAATTTATCGGCTGGATGACCATAATAAAGAGCCGCCAACTTAGCCAAACTTAAATGGTAAGTTAATAATAATTTTTTACCTAATATTTTTTTAACTAGTTTTTTTAACATCTTTTCTGGGTTCCCAATCACCGCTTAAATATTTTTCAACTCTAGCTACATCGGCTGGCTTACCAAGATCTAACCAAATACCTTTGAGGTCCATAGCTTTAACTTTACCTTGAGCAGCTAAGAGATTAATAACGTCTGTTAACTCATATTCTCCACGAGAAGAAATTTTTATTTTATCCAAATAATCAAAAACCTCTGGTGTAAATTTATAAAGTCCTGTATTTATTAAATTGCCAACTGGCTCTTTGGGTTTTTCTACAATTCTTTTTAATAAATCCTTATCATCTATTGCTAAAACACCATAATTTTCTGGATGACTATGCGGCAATCCTGCTACATAAGAATAATCATCATCTATATTAAATCTTTTAAGATCTTCTACTGCGTAAAGATTGTCACCATAAACTGCCAAAAAACTCTCTCCAGCCAACATATCTTTTACACATTCTAAAGGGCAAGCTGTACCATATCTATCTTCTCCTAAAATATCAAACTGGTTAACTAAGGTAATATTAAATTCACCACCATATTCTGCTAAGAATTCTTCCATGAACTCTTTTTTATAACCCACTACCATTATTATCTCTTCAAAACCAGCCTCTTTGAGATTTTTCAATAAATAATATAAAAACGGATTACCATTAATTTCTATCAGATGCTTAGGCTTATCTTTAGATAAATCTAACATTCTAGTGCCTCTACCAGCAGCCGAAATAAGAACTTTTTTGATCATATTTGATTATTTTTTTAATAAACGTTTTAATTTTGAACTTAGATTATAAAGCTTATACCAAGAAGTATTATATATCAAATCATGTGCTCCTAAAGAAGTAACAGCTCGTCCACCAAAAGATTTTTTAAAGCGTGTAAAGCCTCCCCACTTTGCTTTACTACCATCTTCAGGGGCAATGCCCCAAAAATCATAAATCTCTTTGCCAATATCCATAGCTCTTTTAATACTTCCCCACTGCAAAAGTTGAGGAGCCATATATTTTCTAAAACCATAATCAGAAGCACCGTGTAAATAAGTAGTGGCTTTACCAAAATTAACTAAAATATTTATCGCCACCACAGTACCATCTATTTCAGCTACGGCTAATTCACCCGCATCATTATCAATTAATACTTTAAAAAGTTTCTGATAATATTCTTCTGAATGAGTAGTTATCTGATTGCGACTAGCAGTTTTTTTATTAAGCCTAAAAAAATGTTTTAAATCTTCTGCCTCTCTGGAAAATCTAACTTTAACACCCTTCTTGGTAGCTAGAGCAATATTATAACGAGTCTTAGCATGCATATCACCCAAAAGCATTTTAACATCTTTGTTTAAGTCTAAAACCCAAGTATCACATGGCTGGACATCTCTAGATTTTGTTAGGCTATCTAAAAATAAATCACTGGTTTCTAATTCTAATTTAAAAAATATTTCCTCCTGCTTTCTAGTAGCTACTGTAATGTCTCTGGCTTTAGATAATATTAATTCTAGAACTTCGATTCGCTTGTCTTCTGAAATAACAGCACTAATCACTGGTCCCTTAGGAGCATAAAGATAAGAACGATCTAATGGTAATTTATTTTCATAAAAAAGGCAGGTAGCTACAACCTGCTCATTATCCAAAACTGTAGCTCGCCAAGATCTAATACTTTGTTGGTTTAAAAAATCTTGCCAAAAACTAGACTGTAAAAAATTACCAGATACAAATCTGGTTTTCAAAAAATCATCGTAATTATTATTATCAATTACTAATTCCATTTATTTTTTATTTACAAACTGTAGAGCTTGTTTTATCTTAGTGGCTAAATCAGCTTCTTCTTTTGGTAACTGTTTAACAATTTCTTGAGCTTCTATTTGCTTATAGCCCAAAGATACCAGAGCTTCTATTACTTGCTTACCATTATTACTGGTAATAGCTTCACTTGATAGATCAATAATAAATTTTTCCTTAAGCTCAACCACTAATCGCTCAGCTGTTTTCTTACCAATTCCTGAAACCTGCTGAAGGACTGCATAATCTCCACTAGTAATAGCTCGTTTAAGCTCATCTACGTCTGCCAAAGCCAATACATTCAAAGCACTTTTTGGACCAATACCTGAAACTGAAATAAGTTTTTTAAAGAAATCCAATTCTTCTAAAGAATAAAAGCCATAAAGATCAAAAGCATCTTCCTTTATATAAGAATGAATAAAAAACTCTGCTTTATCGTCTATTTTAATAACATCTAGATTTTTTAAACTCAAAAAAACCTCATAACCAATATCACCAGATAAAACAATGGCTGATTTGGTTAGTTTTTGGCTGATTTTCCCTTTTAGGTAAGCTATCATAGTAAAGTAATTCTAGCAGACTTTTATCAGTTTTTCAATCTAAAAACTATATAAAAATTCTTGACAGTAAATATTAAATATAGTAGTTTAAATTGTTAGTTTTAGATAAATAAGATTTCAAAATCGTTCACTACAAACAAAGGAGACTATTGTGCAAAACGATGTTCCTGCTACCATGAATTATCCTGTCCGCAACATTGCGTTATGGCGCTGGTGCTTGATAACCTTTTGGGTCTCGCTGGCTATGGCTATCATCAAACCATTTGGGCTACACATTCCAAATCAGTCACTGTGGCTGATTCCGTCGATCATACCAAGCTGGTTAACCTGGTCAATCATCAACACACTCTTTGTGCTGACCTCCATCTGGCTACATACTAACGTATGGAGTTTATCCTTACTCAAAAAGACAGAAGAGCACGATGATCGCCTTTTGGCTCTAATCCAAGGAGCTTTCATCGGTTTTATCTTCGGTCAGGTCTACAGCCTACTCTTCCTGGTGATTGTCTGTTGGATACTCTGGGTATTAATCCATAACTACTTTTCTACTGATCAAATCTTCAGTAGACGGGCAGACAACTACGGACTAGGTGCAATGCTGATCTATTTCTATATGATTAATATCTGCACTGGCTATCAATCAATTGCAGGTGATTTTTCCTGGCTAGGCATTCTAAAGGTCTTTATCTGGCAACCAGTCCTATACCTAGGTAACACCATCATTGTTATCCTGACTATCCTCCTAGCCTATATAACCATCAGCTTGCTTTGGCGGGGAATCCCCAAAGGAGGCAAAAAGTTATGGAGAGGTATCTACCACATTGGCAAAGTCCTCTTCTTCTTTCTCGTAATTATGGTTCTATTAATACTAGACGCCTGTGATTGGTTCTATGACTGGTGTGCAAAACACCTAAACAATCTCCGTATCTGGATTTTTCCGCCCATTTAAACCACAATGGTCTCATGTCTCCCAGTCCTGAACGCATGTACACATGCCTTTAGGACTTCTTTTTTTAGCTAGACAAGTTATTATATATATGATAAAAATTGCTATTATGCCAAACAAAAAATACCAAGTAGAGCTCCTAGCCCCAGCTGGTTCTTATGAATCTTTAATGGCTGCTATAGATAATGGCGCTGATGCTATTTATTTTGGTGTTGGTCAAATTAATATGCGCTCCCAATCAGCAGCTAATTTTGATTTAGAGGATCTTAAGAAAATAGCTAAAATCTGCCAAGAACATAATATAAAATCATATTTAACTATCAATACGGTATTATATGACAATGATATTAAGATGATGAAGAAATTAATTGATGTTGCTAAAGAAAATAAAATTAGTGCAGTAATTGTGGCTGATATGGCCGCTATCCAATATGCTCACAGCGTTAAAATGCCTCTCCATATTTCTACTCAGCTTTCTGTATCTAATATTGAATCCGTTAAATTCTTCAGCCAATATGCTCAACAAATAGTTTTGGCTCGCGAGTTAAATATAGATATGATTTCTAAAATTAGCCAAGAGATTAAAAAGCAAAAGATTACTAATCCTGATGGTGATTTAATTCCTATTGAAGCCTTTGCTCATGGGGCTCTATGTATTGGAATCTCTGGTCGCTGTTCCATGAGTCTATATAATGAAAATTCTTCAGCTAATAGAGGAGCCTGCCGTCAAATGTGCCGACGTAAATATAAGGTAACTGATTTAGAAACCAATAAAGAAATGGTTTTAGATAATGAATTTGTAATGAGTCCTAAAGATATTTGTACTATTGGATTTTTAAAAGACTTTTTAGCGGCTGGTATCTCTAGTTTAAAAATTGAAGGTCGAGGACGCTCCCCTGAATATGTAGCCACTGTTATCAAAGCTTATCGCCAAGCGATAGATAGTATTAATGATGGTACTTATACTTTGAAAAAAGTTTTAGCTTGGGAAAAAGAATTAAATACAGTATTCAATAGGGGAATGAGCGATGGATATTATCTCGGTAAATCACTTCATGAATGGTCAGCCTCTGGTAATAGTCAGGCTAGTGAAAAAAAATATTTTGCTGGTATAGTAACTCACTACTTCCCTAAAGCTAAGGTAGCTGAAATAGATTTACAAGCTTACGATATTAAAATGGGTGATAAATTTTCTATCACTGGTGAAACAACTGGCGTTTTATTTGGTAAAATAAAATCTATCCAATTAGCAGACGAATCAAAAACTAAACAAGCTAAGCCTAATCAAATTATTACTATTTCAGTTGATAAGCCAGTCAAAAAAAATGATAAACTTTATATTATAAAAGACAGAAAAATATATGACTAGCCTTCGGCTAGCTCAGGCTCAAATATTAAAATAAATAAAATTGAAATGAAAAAATATAAATTATATATTGACCGTGACAAATGTATTAGCTGTGGAACCTGTGTCAGTCTGATGCCAGAAGTTTTCGAAATAGACGATGCTGATGGTTTAATCAGAGTTGAAAATTCTAAACCCCAAAAAGGATACTTCATCTTAGAAATAGACGAAAGCCAATTAGAGAGTTTTCAACAAGTAGTTGATTCTTGTCCTAGTCAAGTATTTAGAATCCAAAAATAGTATAATACCCCCTCTTTTTTTCTCCCCCTAATTTAAGGGAAGATGTCCGATAGGATAGAAGGGGTATTTTTGTTTAATAAATTTTAACAACCAAAAAACACCCCAATCGCGCAAGAGTGTTTTCCGGTCTGTCCTATGAGACAGGATTTTACCTCTAAAAACCCTTTCGACAGGAGTTAAATAAAGGTACTCATATTATAACAAATAATAAAAAACATTGCAAAGGCTTTAAACTCTTTTTTGATTAATAAGCTTTGATTATTGACAAATCATTGATTATAAACTAATGTAAGTAAATGTTTTGTTCTATATCAAGTGCTTGTGTGGAGTATTAATATCTCCTAGTTAGTCTGGTTTTTCCATGAGACCACTTACCAGCCGAATGCTAGTTCCGTGCAAGCACTACCAATCACCCACACATTTCCGTGTGGGTAAGTCGACTAAAAGGTTTGTGTTGTTTCCGCTGCAACAACAGAATACCTGAGTCGGCTTAGAAGGGAGACTGTGTAACTTAGCGGCCCACAGTCTTCCTTTTCTTTTTCCTTATAGTCCCTTAAAGGAAGGTAGCTCATGAAAAAATTGTACCAAAGTTTGTCATCTATATGACACGACCATCCGTAACTTCTTTCGGTAGCCACAAGCCTCGTCCTTTATGGAAATCTGTCATAGCTGACACCTTCTGTTTTTTCTCTTTTGGACTTTATAGTCCCTAAGGGAAGCATCTTAGTCTTCTGGCCCAGTGATTACATCAATGGGCCTTTTTTATTTAAACAAAAACCCGCTAAATAGCGGGTCTTAAATTACTGCCTAATAGGCATTACTAAATAAATATATTTATCATCGCCAAGTGGTTGAACCAAACCTGGTGAAGAATTATTATTAATTTTAATATTTACTTGAGTGGTTCCTAGTTGAGCTAAACCATCTAATAAATAACGATAGTTGAAAACAATATCATTATCCTCTCCTGAGATTTTGGCATCAACTTTAGCTACGGAAGTACCAGTGTTTGAAGAGGCGGTGGCAATGATTATTTTCTGATTTTTAGAATCTAAACTCAAACGAATATCATTTATACCTGACTTACAAAATAAAGCTACGGATTTTACAGCAGGAACCAACTTATTAATATCACACTTAGCTTCAGTTTTAAATTCAGCTGGAATTATTTGATTATAGTCTGGATATTTTCCATCTATTACCCGAGAGGTAAGTTCTACACCATCAAATTCAAATAATATTTGGTTTTCGTTGAAATATATTTTTAGTTTCTTTTCTGTTTGTTCATTTAATATTCTACTAAGCTCTTGAAGTGTTTTTAATGGAATTATTAAGTCTGTTTTTTGAGTATTTGTAAGATTTAATTTCTTTTCGGCTAAGCGATAACTATCAGTAGCAGCTAAAATTAAATTATTATCTTGAAAACTAAAATTCACAGCGTTGATCTCTATACGAGAAGTGTCTAGAGAGGCTGCTAAGAGTGTCTGGCTGAGACTTTTCTTAAATTCTTGGACTGGTAGCTCAACTACATTAGTTTTATCCATATCAGGGATTAGAGGAAAGTCTTCTGAAGCTAAACCTTTAATAGTTGTTTCTTGATTTGAAGATTTTATTTCTAAATTATCATCTTTAAGAATTATTTCAATATTTTCCCTAGGTAGGAAAGATACAAAACTATGAAGAAGCTTAGCATCTACAGTAAATTCCCCTTCTTCTTCTATTTTGCCACGAACTGAAACTTTAATACCAAGTTCTAGGTCTGTGGTTATAAGGGTTAAGCCTTCTTTATCTGCTTTAAGCAAGACATTATTTAAAATAGGAAGATTAGAACTCTTGTTTGCGATATTTGATACAAGAGATAATCCTTTGTTTAAATTTTCTTGAGTACAAACGATTTTCATATAATTATTTCTTACTTGTTATTATTATAATATAAATAAGTATTAGTATTAGAGCCTGTGGAAATGTTAATAAGTTTTAGAATTTGGCTTAAAAGTTTAGGAAATTTTTGTTTTTATTTATATTTTTGCTGGGGGTAAAGTATGTGTATTTTAGTGGATAAGCTTTGACTAATACACAGCTGTTTTGCTTTTAAATTTTTTTGTGAATAAGTCTCTTAACTATACACATTTTGGTATTTAATTATCTACAGACTTATGAGATATTTATAAACAAGTTACAAACAACAAAGTTATTCGTAGATTTTTTGGCGGAGAACAAGAATATCATTTTTTATTTTCTCATCAGATTCTATCAAAGTAGTAATTTTAATACAGGCGTGCATAGCAGTTGTATGATCACGGTCCCCTATCTCACGACCAATATTTGGGTAAGAAGCCTTGAGCTCCTCTCTCATTAAGAACATAGCAATCTGTCTTGGCACTACTAATTCTTTTTTACGGCTAGGTCCTAATAAATTTTCCATACTAATATCATAAAATACTATAATAGATTGCAAAAGTTTTTTTGGAGTTAAGCCAGCTCGTCTATGATTGGCTGAGATACCACCTAAAATAGCTTTTACACTATCTAATGTGGGTGTAGTGTTGTTTAGTTGGTGGAAGGCAATAATTCTATTAAGAGCTCCCTCTAATTCACGAATATTTTCTTGGGTATTTTCAGCAACATAATGAATTATTTCTTTATCAAGCTTATATTTCTTTTCTTGAGCTTTAATTTCTAGGATAGCTACTCTAGTTTCTAAATCTGGAGAGGAAATATCGGCAATCATCCCCCACTCAAAACGAGAAACCAATCTATTCTCTATAGACTGGATAGCTTTTGGTGGGCGGTCAGAAGAAATTACAATTTGTTTATTATTTTGATGGAGAGCATTGAAAGTATGAAAAAATTCTTCTTGAGTTTGCTCTTTACCGGCAATAAATTGAATGTCATCTATAAGTAAGACATCAATATTGCGATACATTTGTTTAAATTTATCAGTTTGCCCAGATTTAATAGCAAAAATAAAATCGTTAGTAAATTTTTCACTATTTATATAAAGAACCTTTTTTGTCGGATCTTTAGATAAAATATAATTACCAACCGCTTGGACTAAATGAGTTTTACCTAAACCAACACCTCCATATATAAATAAAGGATTATATATTTCACCTGGTTTATTGGCCGCGGCGTGAGATGCTGCTTGGGCTAGTTCATTACCTGGGCCAACTACAAAACTATTAAATGTATATTTTGGGTTTAAGCCAAATTTTGCTACTGTAGCTCCATTATTTACCTCATTTTTAGGTGCAGAGTTATTAACAGGGACTTGTTTCTCAATTGTTTTTTTAACCTGTTCTTGGCTAATGCTAGCAGATTTCTCCTTAGTTATAACCCTGTAGATAACCTGTAGATTATTTTTTGATAAAACATTTTCTAAGGCTGATAAAATTTGGTCATTATATTTCTTTTCCAACCATACTTTAGTAAAAGCATTAGGTACACCAATAGTGACATTCTCTTCGTCTAGCTGAGCGACAAAAGTATTTTTGAACCAAGTAGTAAAATTTGCCTTACTAATCAAAAGTTCTAATTCTCCTAGTGTTTTTTCCCAGATTTTATCGTTATTTTCCATATTTTTGGCAATATTTACCATAAAAATTAACTGTGTATAACTATACCACATATTATATTTTATTAGAATATAGTGCTTAGTTGATATAATGTGAGCAGTCTGTGGATAAATGTGGATAACTTTTTATTTATCTTAGCCCTTGAAAAAATATTTATAATATGTTATTGTTTGGTGGTTAAAATATTTAAGAAATTCTGAAATCAAGATATGTCTACTAAAAGAACCTATCAACCAAATACTAGAAAAAGAGCCAAAACTCATGGTTTCCGTGCTAGAATGGCCACTAAGACTGGACGTCGTATTCTTAGTAGAAAAAGAGCCAGAGGTAGAAAAGAACTAGCTGTTTAATTTGTGCTAATATTAGGGCAAATCTTATGTTGCCTAAAGAAAATAGATTACATACCGATAAAGAGATAAAGGACTTGGTCAAAACAGGCCAAACCTTTTTTTTACCAGAGATGGTAATAAAATATAAGGTTAATAAAGAGGAGATTACTAAATTTGGTTTTATTGTTTCTACTAAAGTTGATAAAAAAGCTGTAGTTAGAAATAAAGTAGCGCGTCATTTCAGAGAGGTTGCTCGTGAACTACTACCAAATATTAAATCAGGATATTCTGTGCTAATAATAGCTAAAAAAAGAGTTTTAGAACTCGATTTTACTACTATTAAAAAACAAATAAACTTTGCTTTTGATAAGATCAGGCTTTATAATAAGACTTAGATGTTAAAAAACCTATTTTTAAAAATAATTCGTTTATATCAAAAGACCTTATCTCCAGATCAAGGTTGGTTTAAAGTGTATCATCCACATGGTTTTTGTCGTTTTCACCCTCATTGTTCAGAATATGGCTATCAAGCTATAGATAAACACGGGGTTTTAAAAGGAGGCCTAAAAACCACTTGGAGAATATTACGTTGTAATCCCCTATCAGAAGGCGGGCACGACCCAATTAAATAAAATAATAAAATAACATGGAAATTTTTTCTACAATTTTTTACCAACCAATTTTTAACTTACTAGTTTATATATATAATGTTATACCGGGACACGATATAGGTGTAGCCATTATTATAATAACTTTTATAATTAAGTTGGTTCTTTATATTCCGTCAAAGAAGTCTATTAAATCTCAAAAAGAATTAGCTACTCTTCAACCAGCCATAGAGGCACTGAAAGAGGAATACAAAGATGATAAAGATAAGATGGGGCCAGAGCTGATGGCTCTTTATAAAAAGAAAGGCGTTAATCCATTTTCTTCTTGCTTGCCGATGCTTATCCAGTTGCCATTTCTTTTTGCTATCTATAGAGTTTTCTTTAATGGTCTGACAAATGAAAATGCTATGGATTCTTTATATTCTTTTGTGGCTAATCCAGGTATGTTAGATCCAATTGCTTTTGGTTTTATAAATTTTGCGGACAAAAGTATTTGGTTAGCACTATTAGCTGGTGCTGGTCAATTTTGGCAATCAAAGATGTTGATGGCTAAAAAGAAACCAGGGTCTGGTGGTGGAGCCATGGCTGGTATGGGTGCCCAGATGACTTATATTATGCCTATCTTTACAGTTTTTATTGGTTCACGTTTTCCAGCTGGCTTAACTTTCTATTGGTTCCTCAGTACTGTCTTTTCAGTAATTCAACAGTATATGGTTTTAGGTTTTGGTAAGAAGAAAAAAGATCAGCCAGAAGTAATTGATGCCCCAAAACAAGACCAACAAAAAAAGAACACATAATTTATACACTATTTTAGAATATACAAAAAAACCCTTATTTAAAAGGGTTTTTAGCTATGCGAATTTTTTATTTTATTCAAATTGTCTATCGCTACCAACTATAATTTTTAACTTGGCAGGGACGACAGTAATTTCAGCTGGGGTCTTCATTATAATTTGTTCATCAGTAAGGATTGCTACCTGTTCCTCGGCCTGACTACCAATTTTTATTTTGGTAAAAGGTAAGACAGTCTCCTCTATTTTCTTTTTACCAAAGAGATTAGATTTGATGGGAGTGATTACCGCTTCTAGGACACCATCTACTGGTGATGAATTAGCTATACCACTGGAGAAGTTGTATAAAGTGATTTTTGATTTTTCAGTAATAGGAGAAATTTTAAAATCTTTATACTCAATTGTTACATCTCCGTTTTCTATCTGAGCAGTATTTACAAAATAATAATTATTTATTTTTCCTAAGTCTATTTTTTTAATAATTCTAGATGCCAAGACATCACAGGCCATTACCTTTGGTGGTACACCTAGAACTTTAGCAATTTCATTATTATTATCAATTGGTATTAAACCAAGAGTAACATCTAAATCTGCCACCACATTGATGACTTTTGCAAAAGTTTGTGCGTTGCCGATGGCAACTACAGTTTGTACCCCCTCTTTAACACCGTCTGTAATCATCTCCTTCATATTCTTCAGGATGGACAAACGGGCAATCTTTCCCTTGATACCAAGATCAGTAAGCCTTTTTTCTATTTTTACTAAAAGGTCAGTGTATTTTTTATCATTAAGAAAGGAGTCGTAAATATATAGATACATAAACTCCCGAAATTAAGGATTATTTATTTTTTTCTTCTTCCAACTTAATTGGTTTTACTTCAGGCCTAGGTTCCTCTACTGTAATGTTGCCAACAGGCATGTTAAAATCACCTTTAATTAAAGCACCACTTTCAATAGAAACGATTTGAGCTTTAATATTACCTAAAATAATAGCTGTACCAGTAATTTCTATTTTACCTTTTACTATAATATTTCCTTTTACTTTACCAGATATAAAAGCATTATTCGCGTTAATATTAGCCTCAACTAAGGCATTTTGGCCTATTTTTAGGTTGTTTTTGGTTTGTAGACTACCTACAACAATACCTTCAACCACTAAATCTCCCTCACCTTTGAAATTTCCTTCTACTTTAACAGAAGGGCCTATAATTGTTTCAATGTTTTTAGAAGATGGTGTAGTGGTTTGATTTTTTGAAAACATAAGCTTATATTATTGATTTAATTTAAAAATATTAGTCCTTTAATAGTAGCTAATAAAAACCCTAATGTAAAGGGCTTAAAATGGGTATAATTTGGGGTTAAATATAGACTTTTTAGCTGTTTTGTATTAGAATGATTAGGCTTTTAGCTTAAGCTTAGCTTTTTACTTAGTATTAAGGCTTATAAAATATATTACGACACATTATTTATTCTAATATTAAGCTAAAAAATAATAAATAACATTTTTGACCACCTTAATTAGTCCTCGTAGTTCAATGGATAGAATAAGGCCCTCCTAAGGCTTAGATAGAGGTTCGATCCCTCTCGAGGACACCACCTAATTATTTTGATAAATTTACCAAGATTTGCTATTATATAGATATGATGAATTTGGACGAATCTGGTCCTAGTATAAATAATAAGATTAAGCTATTTTAAAAAAGGCCTGTTTTGGCCTGTTTTTATTACAAAAATATGATTTACCTTACATTAGTCATTTTATTGGGTCTTTCCTCGTGGTTTTCTGGTATGGAAATTGCCCTATTTTCGCTATCTTCTGCTAAAGTAAAAGAGCTTGTTTTAGCCAAAAAGCACAATGCCGAGCTATTACAAAGCTTACTTTTAAAGAAACATAAGCTATTAGTAGTTATTTTATTGGGTAACAATTTAGTAAATATCGGAGCAGCCTCTTTAGCTACTTTAGCGGCTATGGATATTTTTGGTAAAGCTGGAGTAGGTATTGCCACAGGTGTAATGACCTTACTTATCCTTATATTTGGAGAAATGTATCCAAAAGCTTATTTTCAAATAAATGCAGTTAAAATTGCCCTATTATTCGCTCCAGTTATACGTATTTTACAAATTATATTATTCCCAGTAGTTTATATTTTAGAGAAATTATTAGCTTTAATGACCCGAGGTAAGTCAGGTGAAAAGGTATCAGAAACAGAATTTAAAGCCCTAAGCCGTTTAGCAGTAGAGGAAGGTACTATTGAATTTGAGGAGCATGAGATGATTATGAATGTTTTAGAATTTAATGATATAGAAGTAAAAGACATTATAACCCCTCGTTATAAAATGAAAGTGTTAAATGATGACGCCGATGTAGATCAGGTGGCATATTTTATGGGGCAGGCTGGTTTTTCACGTTATCCTGTATATCACAATCAAAAAGACAATATTATTGGTTATGCGCATGTTATAGATATTATGAGGGTTTTAAATAGTAAGGATAGGGAAGAGCAGCTTGAAAACTTTATTCAACCAATTATAAAATTAAAACCAGAAGAAAAGATAAATAATATTTTCAATAAAATGCGTAGAAAACATAGTCATATGGCTGTAGTTTTGAGAGGGGATGAATTATTGGGCCTAGTAACTATGGAAGATATATTAGAAGAAATAATGGGTGAAATACAAGATGAAAACGATGAAGAATAGCATGGCTAATTCTGACAAGAATATATAATTATCGCTAACATTAGATAAAAAAAGACCTTAAATGCCTAGATTTAGGGTCTTTTGTATTTATTTTAAATAAAAAGAAAGGCCTGCTAGTTTTAAGTAGCAGACCTTGGCAGCTTGATTATTCTGCAAATAGATTTTCCTATAGCAGGTTTTCCAATGCAAATGCATTCGGGGCTTTCATCTAGACCATCGTGCCATAAAAAGGTAAGAGCATAGTTTTTCCCATCGGTGTAATAACCGATTAAACGACTAGAACAACCAGTGTCAGGATCCATGTCTAAAATGTTACCATCTCTATCAGTATTAACAATGTAGACAAGGTGGTTATTAACTTTTGGGAATTCGGGCAGATATTTTTCCAATTCATTTAGACTTGGCCACTTATTGGCCCAAGCTAAGTGTAGAATTTCTTCAGCCCAGTAATGATTATTAATCCTAAGGGATCTATTATAGAGGATTAAGAATACAATTCCTGAAAACAGAAGCATAAGCTGGAAGGCTTGTTTTAATAATTCATTGTAACTCATGAGAACCTCCGTGTGAGAATGATAAGAACATATAACTAATTCATTTTCTTATATTTTAGCTAATTTGTCAATAATTGTTGACATTTTAATAAAATTAGAGTTATATAGAGAGTGATTAGCGTGTAATGTTCACTACAAATGAAAGGAAATAAGATGAAGCTTCAAAAAATCGGATTAATTGGTGGTACTGGTATGGGTGACATGTTGGGTTGGGGTAATGCTATTGTTACGAAAAAAACAGCACGTACCCCTTATGGAGTTGTTGATTATTCAGTCTTTCCTCATACCAGCCCGCCTATTGTTATGGTAAGTCGTCATGAGAATTCAGGGGAATATTTATTACCTCATAAGCTTAATTGGCAGGCATATATGTATGTCTTGGGAAACAAGCTTGAAAACGTTGATCTTATTTTAACTACTTCGGCAGTTGGTACACCTTATAAGGAGGTTGGAGGTTTTGAACAGGGAGATTTGATTGTACCTAGTGATATTATTGACTATGTGCAAGACTCTTATACTTTTGCTAGGAAAGGCTTTAGTGATTCATTGGCTTTTCATAGGCCAAGCACGGATCTTTTATGTCCTCATCTTAGGCAAGCTTTAGATAATCCGGAAGATTGCAATCCACCTCATTTAATACTAGCAAATAGTATTAAAGGGCCTCGTTTTGAAACCCCAGCGGAAATGAAGGTGCGTTTAGCAGACGGTGTTGATGTTGTTGGTATGACAACAGCATTTCCAGAAGCAGTTTTAGCTGGTGAATTAGGAATTCCTTACGCAGTTCTTTGTGGGGTAACTAACATAGCCCCAGCTGAACATAATGGTATGGAGGTAACCGAAGCAATGAAAGTCATGTTGCCAAAGATGAAGGTTTGTATTTTACAAGCAATTGATTGGCTTGTAGAAAATGAGCATCCTGACGATTGTCCTTGCCGTAAAGGTAGGGAAGAGTCAGTATTTTGTTAGCAACATAATAGGAGGGGTTTACATCTGCAATGTCCTTTATTGAGGATACCGGGAAGTAGCCCGAATAAGCCTCTTCTTTCTCGAGAGCCCGATCTGAAATATGGTCGGGCTTTTTCATTTGACAGAATTTTAGAAGAGTGTTACTATACCCCCATAGGGTATATATTATAAATATGAAAAAAACCTGTAAACCAGAACGAATTGTTTCCCAACTTCATCGTATTGAAGGGCAAATTCGAGCTGTAGAAAAGATGTATAACGAAAAGCGCAATATAGAAGACATTATATGTCAGGTTAAAGCAGCTAGAGCGTCACTCGATTCAGTTACTAAACTTTTAGTAGACGATAAGGTTAGTGGTTGCTATGATGGTACTAGAGTAGCTAAGAAAAAAGAATTATTAAAATTAATAGACGTTTTATTTGACGTCACATAAACCAGTGTCATCCCGACCGCAGTGGAGGGATCTAGTTAGATTTCTCGACTTCGCTCGAAATGACATTAGAGTTAATAAATTAAGAAAATAATATGGCATTAGAATTAACAGATCAAAATTTTAATCAAGAAGTAAAAGAATTTAAAGGTGTTATTTTAGTAGATTTTTGGGCACCTTGGTGTGGACCATGTAAAATGCAAGGTCCAATTGTAGATGAATTAGCTGAAGAGTTAAAAGATAAAGAGGGTGTAAAAATAAGTAAGCTTAATGTTGATGAAAATCAATCTAAAGCAGGTGAGTATAAAGTAATGAGTATTCCAACAATTAAAATCTTTAAAGATGGTAAAGATGTAGAAACTATGGTTGGTATGCAGAACAAAGATGTGTTACTTGAGATGATTGATAAACATTCAAGTTAAATATATGCCTGAACACACAATCTCTAAAGATGGAGAAAATAAAATATATGATGTAGTAATAGTCGGCGGTGGTCCTTCAGGACTTACAGCTGGAATATATACTAGTCGTCGAGCTATGAAGACTTTGATAATTTCCAAAGATATTGGTGGTCAAATTTCTTTGACAGACGATGTAGAAAATTATCCAGGTTTTGAAAATATAGAAGGGTTAGCCTTGGCACAAAAATTCCAAACGCAAGCTGCCAAGACTGGCACGGAATTTTTATTTGAAGAGGTTACTCAAATAGATAAAACCGACGATGGTTTTATTGTTAATACTGGGACTAAAAAAGCTATCAAAGCTAAAACAGTCATTTTAGCTTTTGGTCTTACACCAAGAAATCTAGAAGTACCCGGCGAGAAAGAATTAACTGGTCGAGGAGTTACCTATTGTGCTACTTGTGATGGACCTCTTTATAGAGATAAGACTGTAGTAATAGTCGGTGGTGGTAATTCAGCCTTGGATGCTGCTGAATATATGTCAAAAATTGCTAAAAAAGTTTATTTATTAGTTCGTAAAGATAAATTTCGTGGAGAGCAAGTCTTGGCGGATAAAGTAATGGCCGATAAAAATATCGAAGTGATGTTTAAGGCTGTTGTCTCAGAAATAAAAGGTAAAGATAGAGTAGAATCTTTCGTTTATAAAATTGCAGATACCGAAACTAAAGAAATACAAATCGATGGAGTGTTTATTGAGATAGGGCATATAGCTAGCACTAAGTGGTTGGATAATTTAAATTTAGATCGCACCGAAAGAGGTGAAATAAAGATTAGTGTAGATAATGAAACAAATATCCCTGGCATATTTGCCGCTGGTGATATTACTGAAATTACTTATAAGCAAGCAGTTATTTCGGCTGGCGAAGGTTGTAAAGCAGCCTTACAAGCTTATAGACATCTACAGGGCGATAAACCGATGGCTCCAGATTGGACTCCTAAGAAATAACAAATAAATATATGAATGCATATGATAATGCTCTTAGGCAGTTAGAAAAAGCTGCTAAGCTGATAAAATTAGATAAAGACGTTTTGGCTAGATTGTCTAGTCCAGAAAAAGTAGTAATGGCTTCATTGCCAATTCGGATGGATGATGGATCTTTGCAAATTTTTCAAGCTTATAGAGTACAATATAATAGTGCTCGGGGACCATATAAAGGTGGAATTCGTTTTCATCCGCAAGTAGACCTTGATGAAGTAAAGGCTTTGGCTTTTTGGATGGCAATCAAGGCAGCTGTAGTTGGCATTCCAATGGGCGGCGGTAAAGGTGGAGTGATAGTTGATCCTAAATCTTTATCTGAAACTGAATTAGAAAAATTATCTCGGGCTTGGATTAGAGCTTTTAGAGAAGTGATTGGACCTGAGAAAGATATTCCAGCGCCAGATGTTTATACTACTCCTCAAATTATGGCTTGGATGGCGGATGAGTTCTCTAAATTAGAAGGTAAGCCCTCGCTTGGTGTAGTAACTGGCAAACCATTAGAATATGGTGGTTCACTGGGAAGAAATAGTGCCACAGCTATGGGTGGATTTTATGTTTTAGGTCAGGCCATTGATAAGTTTGGCTTAAAAACAAATAAATTAAAAGTAGCTATTCAAGGATTTGGTAATGCTGGGTCTATTATGGCTAAATTAATGTATGATGCTGGTTATAAAGTAGTGGCTTTGGCAGATTCCAAAGGCATTATTTATAATACTAGAGGATTTAATATAGACAAAGTAGTGGAACATAAAGCTACAAAAAAAAGCCTTAAGACTTTTAAAGGGGCTAAGAAAATTAGTTTAGAAGAATTTTTTGCACTTGAAGTTGATGTCTTAGTGCCAGCTGCTTTGGAAAATCAAATTACTAAAGACAATGCTGATGATGTTAAAGCAAAATTTGTTGTGGAATTAGCTAATGGACCGACCACTCCAGAGGCAGATGAAATAATGTATAAAAATAAAGTGATAGTTATTCCAGATGTACTAGCTAATGCTGGTGGTGTGACTGTATCTTACTTTGAATGGTTACAAAACCTGTCTAATAATTATTGGACAGAAGAAGAGGTAGATAAAGAACTTAAAGAAAGAATGATTCCAAGCTTTGAAGCTATCTGGGCTATGGCCGAAGATAAAAAAACTGATTTACGTACAGCTTCATTTATGGTAGCTCTTGATAGAATTGCCCAGGCTTCTAAAGTAAGAGGTTAATTATAGATTTTAAAATACAAATACTTCCTGACTGAGCTTAGGAAGTATTTTGTTTTTTAGTTAAAGGGTGTAAAATGTAGTTATGATGAAATTTATTGTCGGAATAGATGAGGCGGGTAGAGGACCATTGGCTGGGCCGATTGTGGCAGCAGCTGTGCTTAATAATTTTTCAGCTAAGAATAAACAAATTTTGTCTCAAGTTAAAGATTCAAAAAAACTTACCCCTAAGCGACGTGAAGATTTATTTTGGCCGATTATAAAAAATATGACTTGGTCTGTTCGGGCTTTTGATAATCACTTTATAGATAAATATGGAATTCAAGCAGCCAATGTTTTGTTATTTCATGAGCTGGGCCAAGATTTATTACATCAGACTAAGGGAGGGGTTAAAATATTAGCTGATTATGTAGGAGGTGCTCCAGATAAGTTAAGACATATTGATTTTCATAAAAAGGGTGAAGATAAATTTCAGGAAATTGCCGCCGCTTCTATAATTGCTAAAGTATATCGAGATAGATTGATGATGGGTTTAGATAAGGCTTTTCCGCACTATGATTTTTGGCTACATAAAGGTTATGGTACTAAGAAACATTATGAGAATTTAGATAAATTAGGACCAAGTTCAATACATCGTCGTAGCTTTCTCAAAAATTATTTACAAAAATAAATATAGTTTTTCTTGACAGCTTCTTTTTATTTCTCTAAGATAGGAGAGACAAATAAAGCCGTCGACTCTAAGATAGACGGCTTAGTACAAAAGCCCCCACCGAAGTGGGGGCTTTTGCGAAGAAAAGCGATTTTGAGAGCTAACTAGGTTAGTCTCAGACTCTAGATTAGTATAAAACGGCTTTTTTGTCAATCTCCAGTCAAGCTGGGGACAGGTTAATAAGTAATTTCATCTAAATAGGTGGAAAAGGAAAGAAAAGCGATATGGATTTAAACAAAGTAAGTTTAATTGGCAATTTAGCTAGTGATCCAGAGGCCAAAACATTGGCATCTGGGCAAAATTTGGCACTTTTTAGGATAGCTACTAATTATACTTGGCGTGACGCTAGTACTAAAGAAAAAAAGACTAGAGCTGATTTTCACAGAGTAGTAGCTTGGGGTAGATTAGCAGATATTATTAATACCTATTTAAAAAAAGGCTCCAAGGTATTTTTAGAAGGGCGTTTACAAAATCGTTCTTGGGAGGATAAAGACAAAAATAAACATTATATGACAGAAATCGTGCTGTCTGAGTTAATTATGCTAGGCGGCAGTAGTAAAAAAGCTGTAAAAGGAGACGAAACAGCTAAAGAGGACGTCGATGTCGAAGAAATTCAAATAGAAGACAACGAGTAGTTGTCTTCTTTGAGGTCTGAAGTTTAGCCTGTACCTTCAGGCCTTAGACAAGATAATTAGAAGAAAAGTTATTTTGGGAGTTCTTTTACATTTAACAAAGGAGGTAGGGAAGTTTTGAAGAAAGAAGGGATTTTAATTGTACTTGTTTTTGTTTTAAACCAAAAAAGGAGAAAGTGATGAATAGCAAAACTTTAGGTAGTATCATTTTGTTTTCAGTAATAATTTTAGTTTTGGGTGGGTGTACTGAAGATCAAATAATTTTCATTCCAGAAATAGAGGAGGCGTCAATTGACATTGAGGATGGCTTGAGTGCAGACGAGATTAATAGTATCGCAGTTATAGAATATGAAGATTTTTTAGCAAATGGAGGAGTGCCAAGTGAAGAAGCTATAAATCAAGGGCAGTGTGTTTATGTGTCGGTACCTTTGTTTATGCAAAGAGATGAAAGGTGGTGCGATCAATCTTTGGGACATAATTGGGATGGTGCAGCGACTATTGGGCAGTCAAACGGACAGCTTACTTGTTTGGCCATGATTTATAAAAAGTGGGGCTATAATTCAGACCCACAAATTTTAAATGATTGGTATTTTCACGGGCAAGCACATTATCTTTTTTCTCATAGTGGAAATGGAGATTTATTACGTTTTCCAGAAGCATTGCATTATCCAGGCGCTGTTAGACAATATAGAGATATTCAAGCGCATGAAATTTTTAGAAAACTTTTACTTGGTCAACCAGTAATAGCAAATATTACATTTGGTGAAGTTGACAGCCACTTTGTTATTATTTTTGCTTTTGACGGACAACGTTTTTGGGTGAAAGATCCTATTAGAGGCACTGTCCGTTTATATGGTGCGGCTAATTCTGATAGATCATTCAGGATCTATGGATATTAGCTTTGTGTGTGGGGTGTGGAATTAAATTTTACACCCCACTAGATAATTATTAATTTATTTTATGTTGAAAAAAGCGATTTTATTATTTATTTTATTATTTTGCCTTAAAGTTCAGGCCAGTGAACAAGATTTAGTCATTTCTGAAATTATGTATGATATTGATGGGGCTGATAGTGGGCATGAATGGATAGAATTATATAATTCAGGACCAGAAGAATTAATAGTTAGTAGTACTTGGCGATTTTTTGATGGATCTAATCATAATATTAATCTCTATCAAGGCACCAGTACTATAGCTAGCCAAGATTTTTTTGTTTTAGCAGACAACTCTGAACAATTTTTGCTAGACTATCCAAATTTTATTGGAAATTTATATGACACAGTCATGAATTTACCAAATTCTAGTTCTAGTTTGGCTATTAGCTTTGATGGGGGAGCTAGTTATGCCCTAGAAGAGCAGTACGATTCTTTTTGGGGTGCTGACGGCGATGGTTATTCCTTGGAGAAAATAGATTATGCTACTAGCTCACCAGATAATTGGCAAGTTAGTGCTGATTTAGGGGGTACACCAGGCCAAATGAATAGTGATGGCCAAATAGATGTCCCGCCAGAGGAGAATCCCGACCAAGGCGGAGAGGAAGACCAAGGCCAAGCTTGGCAACAACTGATTATTAATGAATTTTTACCAAATCCTGAAGGTAGTGATAGTAATGAGTGGATAGAATTGTATAATATTGGTCCGGAGACATTAAATTTAGATAGTTTAAAAATAAAAGATAATTCCAATAGAATTTTTACACTTGATCAGGACGATATTTTGGATTTAAATTTATTGGCCAATAATTATTTATTACTTCCCAAGAGCGTGACGGGTATTTCTTTAAATAATTCTAATGGTGACGCAGTTATTATTATGAATCCAGCTGAGGATATTATTCAGTCGGTGGCTTATAGTGAATCAGCTATAGAAGGGCGATCCTACGCTAAATCTGACAGTGGTTTTGTTTGGACTAAAACACCTACGCCTGGAGCAGTTAATCAAATAGCCCTTAATCAAGCGCCGATAGCTCAAATAAGCGTAGAAGAGGACGAGTTTTTAGTTGGTATTAAGCTTAATTTTTCTGCTAAAAATTCTTATGATCCAGAAGGGGATGATTTAGATTATCTTTGGGAATTTGGAGATAATCAGACTAGCACTAAAGAAAATATAAAACACGCTTTTGATAGTTTGGGTAATTATACAGTACGTTTAACAGTTAGTGATCCAGAAGGAGCCTTTGATACTGTTGAATTTTCAATTGAAATTTTTCAAGCACCCGAAGAAGTAAATGAAGATGATGAAGAAATAAAATCCGAAGAGCCAGCCAAGATTGCTATTGATTTGGCCGAAGATGATTTAATAATTTCTGAATTTATTCCTAATCCAGTCGGTAGTGATGACAATGAATGGATTGAACTATATAATGCTAGTGATGAAGAGATAAATTTATATGCCTGGCAGCTTGATGATCAAGAGGGAGGTAGTAAAGCTTATGAATTTTCGACTAGCACAGTTATTTTGGCAAAGGATTTTTTATTATTAGCTAGAGAAGAAACAAAAATTACGCTTAACAACTCTAGTGATTCAGTGCGTTTGTTAAATCCTTTGGGAGGCGTTTATCAAGAAGTAGTTTATGAAAAGATACCAGAAGGAAAATCTTATGCTTGGGATTTTGAAAATAATGAATGGGCTATCAATGACCCAAGTCCTGGTGTTCAAAATATTTTTATCGAAGACTTAAAAGATGATGTATCAACTGAAATTTTGGCGCAAGGCGAAGAAATTATATATGGAATAGCCGAAATAAAAGACCTAGAGAAAAATCAAGAAATAATTACTCAAGGAATAGCCATAAATAATGTAAATTCAGACGAGCGTAGCTTGTATTTAGCAGACTATAATTTTTTAGAAGTTAATTTTGAAGAGATTGTAGAAATCTATTCTTATTATAAGAATTTTCCAGACATAAAAATTGGAGATTTAGTAACAGTGCAAGGTAAAATTTCTAAACTTGATGATTTACCCAGAGTAAAAATTAAAATAGCCGAAGATATTTGGCAAAATGATGTAAGCGTAGATTTACAAAATTTAGAAATTATCGAAGTAGAGGATATAGAAGAATATTTATTGGGCGCTTATATAAATACTAAAGGTATAGTAGTAAGAAAAAGCGGAAAAAATGTTTATTTAGCTAGTAAATTAGAAGAAGATTATATAGTTAGAGTATATAGTAAATTTTCTACCAAAGAACTAGAGATTAAAAAAGGCGATGAAATGGTGGTTTCTGGCATACTTAGTGAAACTGACAGTAGTTTTAAATTAGTGCCTTTTGATATAGGTGCTATATCAGTATCTAAACAAGTTTTAGGAGCCAAGATTGAAGCCGATAAAAACATGGAAACGGAGATTAGTACTAGTACTAGCCAAGTTTTAGGGAAGGAAGGAAAAACAAATATAAAGAATATGTTGGTTTTTATTATAATAGGCTTGGCCATAGTTTCTTTAATTTATTTTGTTAAAAAGAAAATCTAGTAAGAGAGAAATTTTAGTATTTGACAAAGCATAACGTATCGCGTTATTATATTAATAATTATTATTGATATATATAAAATATATGCCAAAAAAAATAAAAGCAATACATCCCGGTGAAATATTAATGGAAGAATTTTTGAAACCTTTTGGAATTAGTCAGTATCGTGTAGCTAAGGACATTGGTGTTGCACCAATAAGAATTAATGAGATTGTACATAGCTCAAGAGCTATTACGACTGACACTGCTCTTCGTCTGGCAAAATATTTTAGTACTTCAGCAGAATTTTGGCTTAATTTACAATCACGTTATAATTTAGAAATAGAAACAGAAAAAATGTCTGGCATTTTACAAAAAGAAGTTAAGGTGCTGGAATTTAGTAATTAATATTTTTCTTGACAGTATTTAGTATCTATACTATTATACTAGTGTAATAGTATATATGAATAAGTATTTAAAAAATCTAAGTAAATATCTTTTGTCTATTAAGACAGAGCGAGAAATGCAGAATTTTTTGACTGCTATTTTCACTCCAGCTGAAATAGAGCATGTGCCTAAGAGATTAGAGCTAGTGCGTTTATTAAAACAAGGTATACCTCAACATGAGATAGCTAAGCGATTGAACATGGGTGTAGCTACTGTTACTAGAGGATCGCAAGAATTAAAAAAGGATAATTTTAAAAATGTATAAAACAATAAACAAACAATTAAATTGGTGGAAAGATTTTAAGAGCTGGTGTTGTGCTTAGAGTTTTTATTATTTGCAACAGCCGGTTTGGACCGGTTTTTTTATTTAAAAAATTATTAATTATAAAATTATGAAAAAATATGATATTAATCCAGATAAGAATGGTTACTTTGGTAAGTACGGAGGTCAAATAATTCCCCCAGACTTAAAACCAATCTTTGACGAAATTGAAAGTTTTTATTTAAACATTAAAGACGATAAAGATTTCCAAGAAGAATTGCGAGATTTATTAAAAAATTATGTTGGCAGACCTAGCCCAATTTATTATGCTAAAAATTTAAGCACTAAAATTGGTGAGGCTGAAATTTATTTTAAAAGAGAGGATCTCAATCATACGGGCGCGCATAAAATTAATCATACTTTAGGTGAAGCCTTGATTGCTAAGCGCATGGGCAAGAAAAAACTTTTAGCTGAAACAGGCGCTGGTCAGCATGGAGTAGCTTTAGCTACAGCAGCAGCTGTAGTTGGGATACCTTGTGAAATACACATGGGGGAAATAGATATAGCTAAACAAGCTCCAAATGTTCTGCGTATGAAAATATTAGGTGCTAAAGTAGTTCCAGTTAAAATGGGCACTAAAACTCTTAAAGACGCAGTGGATAGTGCCTTTGGTGAGTTTGTTAAAGATCCTCAAAATATATTTTTTGGGATTGGTTCTGTAGTTGGTCC
>JABHYW010000015.1 GCA_018656655.1 Candidatus Komeilibacteria bacterium
GAGGTTCAAGTCCTCTCTCCGGTACCATTCTACGCTATGGTGTAGAATGTCGTTCGTAGCTTTACGCGAAGAATGACTTATATTCCATGGTTTCTGATTTTAAGTTGAGCTTCGAATGGCAGGCCAGTTTTTTTATAAAAAAGGGGGCGTAGCTCAGTTGGTTAGAGCGCTACATTGACATTGTAGAGGTCACCGGTTCGAATCCAGTCGTTCCCACCATTCGACTCCGTTCTACTTTGTAGAACTTCGCTCATGGTCTTCGACCATTCTATAGTATATTTATCAACGAATAGTCGAATGTCCCGAGCGCAGTCGAGGGGCATACAAGCATCAGTCATTTAAGGCTGTTTTTTTGTATAAAAAAATGACCCCTCCAACTGTTTGTACAGCCTGGAGGGGCATAAAGTCATCGTAAAGGATAAAAATTAGAGTAAGTCAGGTCTACCTGGCAATCATGATTCCCCCAAGGTAATGGAGTAGATAATCTCTTTCGATCAAAGTTTGTATATTGTGTACCCACATACTATACTGAGAGTGTCCCCTCGCTTTGATTTACTTATCAACATGTATTATTGATAGCCCTACCTAACAGTTACCTTCAGGTAACGTTTTCTCTAATTCTCCGGAGCCCTTTTTACGACAACAATCTGATGAACATTATCAATAAACACTTTATCATATATAAAATTATTGTCAATAGTTGTTATTTTCTTTACAAAAGCTTTTATAAAACCTATAATATAAGTACTTTTAGAGATTTTAAAATAAAAAAAATGACTAAAAAGAAAAATAAAAAAGACAAAGAAGTAGTTATTAAAAAAACAGACGATTTAGAAGAGCTTGATGAACTGGAAGAATTAGAAGAAGAAGGTCAATTATCGGTAGATGTTTATCAGGATGCCAGCAGTATTTATATTAAATCTACTATTGCGGGCGTAGAGCCAGACGGCATTGATATTTCTTTTGACAATGACATGATTACTATTCGTGGGAGAAGAGTTAAAGACAGAACTATTCGCGAAGAGGATTATTTTTATCAAGAATGTTATTGGGGAGGATTTTCTAGATCTATTATTTTGCCAGTAGATGTGCAAGAAGCTAAAATTAAAGCTACTATTAGAAATGGAATTTTAACCATTGAATTACCAAAAGCAAAAAAAAGAGATATTAATATTAAAGTAGAAGATGATAATTAATAATTTAGAATTATTTTTTGATAGACAAGAAGGAAATAATTTATTTTTTAAAACTCAATCGGGACAAGAGCTTGTTATTACTGAAAGTCTACTGGGTGATTCTTTAGATAAAAATCAAAAATTATATTTAAATTTAGACAGCCAAAAAATTTCAGGACAAGCTAAGGATGTCTTAAATGAAATTTTGGAAACTAACAACGAATAAATGGAGAGCAATAAAGTTATTAAAAAAAATATTTTTTTAAAAAAGCGTTTATTTATCATAAGCGCTATTTTTATATTTTTAGGTCTACTGGCTTTCGGAGCTGATGCCGCTTTAGATAATATTTATCAGGATAAATTTTTACCAAATGTAAAAATATCAGGAATAGAGATAGGTGGATTGACTGCAGAGGAAGCCAGAACTAAATTAGATAAACGAATTGATTTTGTGAACAGACGAGGGTTTGTTTATATATCACCAGTCAAAACAGTAACAATTAATCCTAGTGTTTCGGCTTTAGACTCAACAGAGAGCTTAGATTTAATAGTTTCATGGAATGTTGATAAGAGCTTGTTAAAAGTAAATTCTTGGCAAAGCAATGAGAATTTGTTTGGTAAGTTGTTGACTTTTGTTAATGAAAAAGATTTTCCATTAGAATATAATTGGGATAAAGAAGAGCATCAAAAAATATTAAGTGATAGTTTTGAGGAGGCCTTAGTTGAAAAACAAGAAGCTAGTTTTACTTTTGTGGGCGAAGAAGATTTACAGATTATTGCTGAAAATTCAGGGCAAACATTTAATTATGAGCAGGCTTTATTAGATACTCAAGAACAAATTGAAAGCTTGATTAGTACAGATATTAGTTTGGAGGTAATAGAAGATAAAGCGCTTATTACTAGCGCAGTTTTGGAAGAGTATAAGGAAACCATATTAAGCACTTCTAAACGAGGCGATTTATATATTACATTTGAAGAAAAAGATTGGAACATTCCAAATAATGTTTGGAGAAATTGGTTAAAGTTAAAACAAACTTTAGGTGCTTATTATATTGGCATTGAAGAAGAAAAATTTATTACTTATTTAGACGAATCTAGTATTGCAGAGTTTATTGAAATTCCAGTTCAAGATGCTAGGTTTAATTTAGAGAACGGCAAAGTTACAGAATTTATTTCTAGCCAAGAGGGCAGAAGTATTGAGCAAAATCTAGCTCTTAGAAATTTAGAGCAAGTAATTATTAATTCAGGTGAGCTAGAATTAGAATTAACAATTATAAAGACACAGCCGACTATACATAATAGTGACGTTAATGATTTAGGAATAGTAGAGATTATTGGCATAGGAGAATCTAACTTTGCTGGTAGTCCATATAATCGTGTACATAATATAAATGTAGGAGCTGATGCTTTGCATGGTGTGTTAATTAAACCAGGGGAAGAGTTTTCATTGATAACTACTTTGGGAGATATAGATGGAGAGAGTGGTTATAAACAGGAGTTAGTTATTAAAGGGGATCAAACTATTCCTGAATATGGTGGCGGGCTTTGTCAGGTGGGTACTACTATTTTTCGTAGCACTTTAGCTAGTGGCTTGCCAATTACTCAACGTCGTAATCATTCTTATAGGGTTTCATATTATGAACCAGCTGGTACAGATGCTACTATTTATAATCCTTGGCCAGACTATAAGTTTAAAAATGACACTGCTAAACATGTATTGATTCAAGCGCGCATAGAAGGTACAAAACTTTATTTTGACCTTTGGGGAACTAAAGATGGTCGTGCAATTATAACCACCGAACCAGAAATTTATAATATTGTAACGCCACCAGCTAAGAAAATAATTAAAACAACAGAGATTCCAGTCGGCACAGAAAAATGTACTGAGCGAGCTCATAACGGAGCCGATGCTAAATTTGATTACAGCGTGCAATATCCAAATGAACCTGAGCCAGTAGAAACAACTTTTTATAGTCACTATAGGCCTTGGCAAGAAGTTTGTTTATTTGGAGTAACAGAAGAAGAGCTTCTAGCTGATCAAGAAGCACAAAATGAAGAAAACGCTACTTCGACTGAGGAATAATATTTAGACAATTAAAAAATCCCGCTAATTTGGCGGGGTTTTAATTTTGGTTTGTATTTTTAAAGTTTATCTGCTTCCAGATAACTGTGCCCAAGAAAATCATTTCTCGAAAGAATTAAGCCGGAGCCGAATTAGATCTGAAAAATGATCCCCATGCTTGTCGTGGACACAGTTACCTAAAAACAGCTTCTATAAGATTCTTTATTCGGTAACTACGAATAATAGCATGTTATTTTTGTTTTGTCAAGCCCTACAAAATATGCTATAATTAGGCTACTTTTTAAGCAAATTGCTAGACTCTAATCTTGACTGATTATTAATTTTAGGGTATTATCATAGCACTTTCTGCCAGAGGCAGATCGCCCTGTGGGCGAAATTTTTAACTAAAATACTATGAGTGTACCAAAAAAGAAACGAACAAAAGGTTCAGTAAAACGTAGAGCTTCACATTTTGCTTTAAAAGAAAAAGCTGGTATTAAATGTTCAAACTGTGGTGCTAGCCTATTACCACATAGAGCTTGTGCTAAGTGTGGATATTATAAGGGTGAGAAAAAAATAAAATAATTCTAAATGGCCAATAGACATTTAGCCAGAACAATAGCTTTACAAACACTCTTTGAGTGGGATTTTACAGCCGGTAAGAAAGATATAAAGAAAATCTTTAATTATACAAAAGAAGAATTTGCACCTGATTTTGATGATCAGGGTTTTTCTTTTGCTTTGATAAAAAATGTAACTGCTAAACAAAAAGAATTAGATAATATTATTGCTAGTTTTGCTCCAGATTGGCCAATTGATCAAATTACCATTACTGATCGGAATGTTTTGAGAATAGGTGTTTATGAGCTTAAATTGGATCCAGATATTCCACCTAAGGTAGCTATTAATGAGTCTATTGAATTAGCCAAGGCTTTTGGTGGAGATTCTAGTGGTAAATTTGTAAATGGCGTTTTAGGTAGTATTTATAAAGAAATGATAAAGAATGGCGAAAAGCAAGATCTTAGTAGCCAAGGAATCCGAGAAGTTTCAGCTGGTGGTATGGTTTATCGTAAAGAAGATGATGGCTATTATTTTGCCTTAATATTGGATGCTTATGATAAATGGACCTTTTCTAAAGGTAAAGTAGAAAAAGACGAAAAAGAGGAAGATGCTGCACTTAGAGAATTAACCGAAGAAACAGGCTTAAAAAAATTGACCAGCAAAGGATATTTGGGAGAGACTGAAGTCAAGGTACATAAGCCAAATGAAAAACCATATAGAAAATTAATAAAATATTTTTTGGTGGAAGCCAAAGATAAGAAATTAATAGTACCTAATGTCACAGAATTGAAAGATGTAAAATGGTTTCCTTTGAAAGATGCCTTTGATAGACTAGATTATGATAATGCTAAAGATATTTTTAATATTGGTTTAGAAAAGTTAGGATTGAAATAGTATGAAAAAACAACTCAGTTTATTAGAGAATAAAATAGGCATTAAATTTAAAGATACAGATTTTTTGAAAAATGCCTTAGTTCATCGCTCTTATTTAAATGAGCATAAGAATTTTACTTTTGATCAGAATGAGCGCTTAGAGTTTTTAGGAGATGCTGTATTAGAATTAGTAGTAACTGATTATCTTTATAAAAATTATAGTGAAGCAGAGGGTGTGCTGACTAATTGGCGATCATCTTTGGTAAATGGTGAAAGGTTAGCTTCTGTTTCAGAGACTTTGGGTATTTATGATTTTATGTATTTATCTAAAGGAGAATCTCAAGATAGTAATAAAAAAGCCCGTCAATATATTTTAGCTAATGTTTTTGAAGCTATTGTGGGAGCTATTTATCTTGATCAAGGTTATGAGTCAGCTTCTAAATTTATCAATGAAAATTTAATTATTCATCTAGCCAAAATTATTGAAGACAAAACCTATATTGATGCTAAGAGCATGTTTCAAGAACGAGCTCAGGAAAAGGCAGGTCTAACACCTCATTATCGAGTTTTGGATGAATCGGGGCCTGATCACAATAAAAAATTTGTAGTTGGGGTATATATAGAAAAAGATCTAGTAGCTAAAGGAGAGGGTTATAGTAAACAAGAAGCTCAAACTCAAGCGGCTGCCAAAGCTTTGGAAGTTAAAAAATGGTAATATTTTAAGCGTCCTCAAGAGAGGGCGTTTTTATTTTGGAAGTATATCTAGTTTGGCTAATATAAGGCTTATAAACTTTAGGTATTGACATTAAATATATTCTATAGTAATATCTATCATCGTAATGTACATAGACATCAGGAGTCCTCGGAGCTCAACAACTTGATAAACACACTGCTTTTAGCAGATGTAGGCCCGGGGACTCTTCAATATAAGCGTCGTGAGATTCATTAACCTTCCTGGTTTGGATGGTAATATTTTTTGGAACTATGGATGTTCTCTTCAGCACAATTATGTAACCTGAAAGAGCTATTAGTAACCCAGAGAAGTTCGTTTTTCTAAGGCTCCTAAAGGAGAGCGGTGAAACATTACCATTTGAGTCTCGCGACGTCACACTTATACTGGATCTCAGTGTCCAGTCACGAAGCCCCTCGTTACCTATTGGTATTGAGGGGTTTTATTTTTTTATTTCCTGACTGCTGTTAGATATGTAAAATTATTTGAATATATGCTAAAATAATAACGCTAATTCAGGCGTTTATTTTTTTATTTATAAACTAATAATGTATCTAGAAAAATTAGAAATTCAAGGTTTTAAATCCTTTGCCCATCCTACCACCTTAGTCTTTAATAGAGACCTGACAGTTATTGTTGGTCCGAATGGATCGGGGAAATCTAATGTAGCTGATGCTGTCCGTTGGGTTTTGGGAGAGCAAAGTGTTAAAACACTTCGTGGAAAAAAATCAGAGGATGTAATATTTGCTGGCTCTGATAAAAAAAATAAGCTTGGTTTTGCCCAGGCTAGTCTTTATTTGAATAATAAAGATAAGCAGGCCGACGTTGATTATGAGCAAATTATTATTACTAGAAAAGTAGAAAGAAATGGAGATAGTGAATATCTAATTAATAATAACAAGGTTAGATTACTTGATGTTCAATTACTTTTAGCTAAGGCTAATTTTGGTCAACGCACCTATAGTGTTATCGGTCAGGGTATGATTGATTCAATTTTAGTTTCTTCTGCCCAGGAAAGAAAAGAATTTTTTGATGAAGCCACTGGAGTTAAGCAATTCCAAATTAAGAAAAATCAGTCCGTTAATAAATTGTCTAATGCTAAAAATAATTTAGAACAAACTGGTAAAATATTAGCTGAACTTGAACCAAGACTTAGATCTTTAACTAGGCAAGTTAAAAAATTAGAAAAGAGGGAAAGCCTAGCTAAAGAGTTAACAGACTTACAAACAAATTATTATAGTTTTTTACGAGGTAATCTAGATAAAAGTCTTGGAGAAAAAAGAACATCTTTTCAAATAGCTCAAAAAAAAGTGGCTGACCTTAATCAGCAGTTGATAGAATTACAAACCAAGTTGGAAAAAGAAGAAACAACATCTTCTCGTCAAGATAACTTTGAAATTTTGCAGGATAAATTAGGTCAACATCAAAACGAGCTAAATACATTGCTAAAAGAAAAAACTATTTTAGAAGGTCGCTCAGATCTTAAACTTATGTCATCTGGTCAAAGTGATGTAGTATGGCTAAAACAAAGGATAGATAATTTGAGAAATGATATAAATAAAAATAGTCTTTTATCTAAAGAAAAAAAGTCTAAGTTAAATAATAGTCAGGACGAAGTAAATATATTAGAAGCGAAGAGAGAGCAGGTATTAGCTGCATTTTCTAAATTAGAAGAGCGCTTGTTGAGTAATGGTCATGATTTATCTCCAGAAGAAATGGCTTCTAAAGTAAATAACATTCTTAATCAACAAAAAGATTTTCAAACTACCTTAAATACCTTGATCAGTCTTGATGATTTACCAAAATTGAAAGAAATTTGTTATAGCATTACTGAATCCATGAGCTCTTTAGCTAAAAAAATAAAAGTAAATAAAGAAGAAGATAAAAAACACTGGAAAGAGGAGTTTAATAAAATGTTATCTAGTAAAGATAATTTAGTGGCTGAAATTAGTGAAGCGCGCACTAGCTTAGCTATTTTGGAAAATGAATTACAACAATTAGGAACACAAGTTGCTAAGGATACAGAAGAGTTAAATAAATTAGATAGTGATAAAAAAGCTCTACTAGATAAATCAGGTGGTAATGAAGAAAATAAAAAACAATTAGACACTCTAGTTAAACAAATTGAATTTAAAAATAAAGAGGTAGAGGATATTGAAAAACAAATTAAGGAGTTCAATGAATCCGAGGATGGTAAAAAACGTTCACTAGTAGAAGCTCAAAGAACTTTTAGAGAAGTGCAGGCTAATTTTAACAGTAAAAATAGTCAGTTAAATGAAGTGAAGGTAGATTTAGCTAGATTAGAAACTAGAGAAGAAGAACTTAATAGAGAAATTTCTGAAGAGATACCAAGCTTACAGGTGATTAGTGTTAAAGAATTTAATCCTGCTGAGGCTAAAGATAAAATTTATAAATTAAAGAATCAGCTTAGTATTATAGGCGGTATAGATGAGGTGGTAGAAGAAGAATATCAAGAAGTAAACGAGCGTTATACATTCTTAAAAGAACAAAGCGATGATTTGGCTCAAGCCATAGCGCATTTAGAAAAGATTATTAAAGATTTAGAAGAATCTATCTCTAAACAATTTGATAAATCTTTCAAAAATATAAATATATTGTTTAATCAATACTTTAAGAAATTATTTAGCGGAGGAAAAGCCGAATTGATTTTAGATATTTCAGAAATGAAAAAAGCAAAAACTAGTAATGGAGAAAATGGAGAAGTAGAGGATTTAGATGAGGAAGAAGTAGAGGTTAAAAAACAATATGGTATTGAGATAAAAGCCGTGCCTCCTGGTAAAAAACTTTCTGGTATTAATATGCTTTCTGGTGGCGAAAAAGCTCTTACTTCTATTGCTTTGATTTCAGCAATTATTGCTAATAATCCATCGCCATTTGTGGTGCTTGATGAAGTAGATGCTGCACTTGATGAAGCTAATTCTATTCGTTTTAGTGAAATATTGGATGAATTATCTAGCAAAACTCAGTTTATAGCTATTACTCATAATAGAGCCACTATGCATAAAGCTAAGATAATTTATGGAGTTACTATGGGAGATGATGGTATATCCAAGCTACTTTCTATGAATTTTGATGAAGCTGATGAAATAGCATCATAAAAATATAATATTTTAGTAAAAACCTCTAGTGTTAGAGGTTTTTTTGATTGACAAAATAACAGATAATAACTATACTGGAAAAATTCCGTACTTTAATATTCATTTTTTCAAGAAAGGAGTCACAAACTGATAATTCTATAATATTTTCACCTGATTCAAGGAGGACAAACATTGTCTAAAGACAAGCCAGCAGCCGCAAAAATCGTTAAGCAGGAAGAAATTATTGAAGCCCTAGTAGGCAGTAAACCGCTTAATAATTTTACTATTATAACTACTAAAGGAGAGGTTATTAAAGCTCGTAAAGCTACAAATTACAATCAAGGCAGTCAAGAGTTTCGTGTACTTTCCAATAATCAAGAGCCAAGAGGTATTCTTCTAGCTAGCATTGCTTCGGTAGAATCTTCCACTTGAAAAAAAAATAGCCCCGCTGATTTATTTTGGTGGGGCTTATTATTTTTTCTTTATGGCCCAGGCCACCCTCTCTGGCTTCGCCATTCACCTTGAATTTTATTTTCCGTAGATACCTTCTAGAAGATCTAAATCTTTATTTGAATCTTTTAAGTATTTGACATTGAGATCTCTGACAGCTTCAGAGGCTTTTTTTTGTTCACTTAAATCTTGTGAGCCTAGCATTTCTATAAAAGCCTCAAAGTCTTTAATAAAACAATGTCCACCAGCTCCGCGTCCACCTTTGTGAACTACTTTAAGGTGAGAATCGCCAATGCGAGGATCGTAGCTCATGCCTTCTTTGATAACATCATAATCAAGATTATATTTTTCGGCCAAGTCATGCATCATATTCATAAAGACTACTCTAAAATATAATAAACAGTTGCCGCCATATTTTATCATCTCAGCATTTTCCACTTGGGTTATTAATTCATAGGGTGCTTTAGCTAAAGCAGACATTACAGTAGTGGCTTTTTTTTGCAGCTCTTGATCATTCACATCTATAATGCCAATAATATTTCTATTTGGATTTTTAGCATCATCAGCTGCATATTTTTCTCTCAAGAATTCAGGAGAATGCATAATAGTAATGTCAGGAAATAATTTCTGCATTTTAATAGTAGTACCAACTTGCAGAGTAGATTTAATAACTGCAATTTTATCCTTGCCAATTAGAGCCAATACTTCTTGGATAATAGAATCATCAAAACCATTTACAGTAGTAGGTGTTGGTACGGCAATTAATACTATGTCGCAATCTTTAATTTTATCTTTACCAGCTTCGTAGCCATTTATATCATATCTAACAATATCATAGCCCCTAGTTTCAAAATCATCAGCATAATTTTTACCAATAAAACCTTGACCTATAAAACCGATTTTTGGATTTTTAGACATTTTTTATAATTTTATTAATTTAAACTATTTATTATTATAACAAGTCTAAAAATAAAGTCTAATATTTTATTGGCTTAGATATTGACATAAGTCTTTAATTATAGTAATATTTAGCCCGTTATTATTATTAAGTAAGTTTAATAAATGTTAGCCATTAGATTACAAAGAGTAGGTAGAAAAAAACAAGCAATCTACAGAGTGGTAGTTTCTGAGAAAACCAAAGATATGTACGGTAATCATCTTGAGATTTTGGGTCAATATAATCCACATAGCAAAGAAGCTGTGCTCAAAGAGGATCGTATTAAACATTGGATTTCAGTTGGTGCTCAAGCTTCAGAGACTGTTAGCAATCTTTTAATTAAAGAGGGCATTTTAGAAGGTGATAAGAAAAAGTCAGTTAGTATTTCTAAAAAGAGAGCCGCTAAAAAAGATGCTAAAGAAGTTGAAGGTAAGAAAGACGTGTCATCCGACGTGTCCGCCGAAACTTCAGTGAAGGCGGAAGCTTCAGCGAAGGATGAAGATGCCCCTAAAGAAGAAGTTCCAGCAGAAGCTGAAAAAACTGAAGAAGCTCCTAAAAAAGAAGCTAAGCCTGAAGAAAGCAAAGAAGAATCTACTGAAAAACCTGCTGAAGATTCCAAAGAAGAGAAAGAGACAAAATAATTTGTTGACTACCGAGAAAAATAATTATATACTTTTAGAGTTATTCTTAGATTAGGATAATATTAATAAAAAGATAATTAACCAATAAAGAAATGGAAGACAAAGATTTTTTAGAAATGATTGTTAAGGAATTAGTTGATAAGCCAGAAGACGTAGTTGTCGAAAGAAACATCGATGAAAGAGGCGTACTTTTGACCCTAAAGGTTAACCCAGAGGAAATGGGGAAGATCATTGGTAAACAAGGTCAAACAGCTAGATCTCTTAGAACACTTCTTCGTATTATTGGCAACAAGAATAATTCTTATGTCAATTTGAAGGTTTACGAACCAGAAAAAGAAGGTGAAGAAAGAGCTCCTAGGGAAGAAACCCCTAAAGACAAGGTGAATGGCGAAGCTAGAGAGGGTGGTCTGGGCCAAGAAGCTCCTAAAGAAGAAGTTACGGCTCCTGTGGCTGAAACATTAGATTCAGATGTAGACGAATTAAAATTATAATCGAACATTTATATTTTAAAATAAAAGACCGCAATCTTAGCGGTCTTTTATTTTATTTAAATATGTAATATTATTAAATTATGAAATTTGATGTACTAACAATTTTTCCAGAGTCACTAGATAGTTATTTTAACTGTTCAATTTTGGGTAAGGCGCAAAAAAATAAATTAATTGAAATTAATACTCATGATATCCGTGAACAGACTACAGATAAACGAAGGACAGTTGATGATACTCCCTATGGTGGAGGTCCAGGTATGGTTATTCAAATCGAACCAGTTTATAAAACCTTGAAAAAAGTATATAAACGCAAAAGCAAAACTACGCGAGTGATATTAATGTCACCTCAAGGTAAATCTTTAGATCAAAATGAAGTTAAACGCTTATCTAAATATAAAAGACTAATATTAATTGCTGGTCACTATGAAGCAATAGATGCTAGAGTAGATAATTTTATTGATGAAAAAATATCTTTGGGTAATTTTGTCTTAACTGGCGGTGAATTAGCGGCAGCTTGCATTGTAGATAGTGTAGCTAGATTGGTGCCAGGAGTAGTAGGCAAAGAAGAGTCAGTCCTAGAGGAATCATTTTCTGAATATGATCAGAAGACACGGGAGTTTAATATAGAATTTCCTCAATATACTAGACCAGAAGAATTTAGAGGCTATAAAGTGCCAGAAGTATTACTTTCGGGTCATCACGGCAAGATTGAGGAGTGGCGAGATAAACAAACAAAATATAGAAAATAAGCTAAAATATCTAAAGGTAGTTTTTAGCTAATAAAAGGCTTGACAAAAGATTGATTTTGCTCTATTATTGTGGAGCATAAATTTTAAGGTGTAAATCTTTCGTAGCTGATTGAAAACAACTTGAGTTGCATATAAAGGGAAAACAGTAGTGTCTAAATTTTTTTTGGACCTTGCTGTTTTTTCTTGGTATAGAAAAAAATGTATTTTGACAATTTGGAGATTATATAAAGACAACCTAATATAATCTTATAATTTTAATGACTTGGAAGTGATGAGCTTTTAGTCAATTCTTTAAAAAGTCCTCAAATTAGGACTTAAAATAATTATTTTCAATATTGAGTCCTAGAGACTCAAATTCTATATAATCTAGATTTATCTAGATTTTTACTAAGAGTTTGATCCTGGCTCAGGGTGAACGCTGGCGGCATGTCTAAGGCATGCAAGTCGAATGCGA
>JABHYW010000016.1 GCA_018656655.1 Candidatus Komeilibacteria bacterium
ACCGAGAAGGACGAATCTCTAGTGTACCAGTTGTGTCACCAGATGCATTGCTGGGTAGCTACATTCGGTGCGGATAAGTGCTGAAAGCATATAAGCACGAAGCCGTCCCCAAGATTAGAATTCATTATGAGATCCCTGGGAGACTACCAGGTTGATAGGCTCTATGTGTAATTGCAGCAATGCATTTAGCAGAGGAGTACTAATAGATCCATAGCAACCATTAAAAATTTTGGAAGTTTTTTCCGTCGGAAGACGGATGTGCCTTTGGCACGATGGATCTTATACGAAATATTTTCTATAAGCTCATGAACATTGATAAACATACCGGAATGATCAAAATAGTTTTGGTCTTTCTGATACTAATTGTTTTTCTAGGTGTTGTATTCATTATCACCCCACTAAAACAAGTAGTATAAAAACGATACTTGTGTAAGAAATTAGATAAAGAAGAAGGTTTTACTCTCGTGGCACTAGCGAGTTGGTTACACCTGATCCCATTTCGAACTCAGTAGTTAAGCGACTCAGCGCCGATGGTAGTAGTCCATTAGGGCTGTGAGAGTAGGTCGTCGCGAGAGTTAAGCCTTTTTCTCTAATTAATACATAAGTATCGTTTTTTGTTTTGCTTAAAAAATAAATATTTGCTAATATAATTTTATGCGACAAATAATAGATTTTCATATACATAGTAAATATGCTCGGGCTACTTCTAAGTTTTTTGAATTAGATGTAATGGTAAAATGGGCAGAAATTAAAGGCGTTGATATTATATCATGCGCTGACTTTACTCATCCGCGTTGGTATAAAAATTTACAAAAAAATTTGGAAGAGGATAATAATTCTAGTTTATATAAATTGAAAAATTTAGACTCTAAAGTTAGATTTATAATTTCCACTGAAGTTTCTTGTATTTATAGGCAGAATGATAAGACTAGACGGGTACATCTTTGTATTTTGATGCCTAATCTTGAAGCAGCTGGTAAATTTAATCAGACTTTAGCTGATAGAGGGGCAAAACTTGCCTCTGATGGTCGGCCAATACTTGGTATGAGCGCTAAAGATGTTTTACAAATTATGCTTGATATTGATAAACGAGCTATGATGATTCCAGCTCACGCTTGGACACCTTGGTTTGCTGTTTTTGGTTCTAAATCTGGTTTTGATTCATTGAAAGAATGTTTTGAAGAATTAACTCCACATATCAAAGCGATTGAAACTGGTTTATCTTCTGATCCAATTATGAATTGGCGTTTGTCAGAACTTGATGATATTACTTTAGTTTCAAATTCTGATGCTCACAGTGGACCTCAGATTGGTAGAGAAGCTAATGTTATGGAATTAAGAGAGCGAACTTATAATGAAATTATAGATATTATAGCCAGTAAAGATAAATCTAGATTTTTATACACTATAGAATTTTATCCAGAGGAAGGCATGTATCATGTAGATGGTCACCGTGATTGTGGTTTTTCTTGTTCCCCAGCCGAGAGCCAAAAATTAAAAGGACTTTGTCCAAAATGTAAAAAACCGCTCACTATTGGAGTTTTAGCTCAGGTAGATAAGTTAGCTAATATAAGGGAAAAAGATATAGATAAAACTAAACATATTCCATACAAAAGTATAGTGCCACTACCAAACATAATTGCTGATTATTTTGGCATGGGAAAACAGAGTAAGCGAGTTCAGAATTTGTTTTTAGATATTGTTTCTAAGGCAGATAATGAATTCCAAGTACTTTTGGATTTATCAGAAGCAGAGCTTAAAACTATAATGCCAGATATTTTAGCAAATGGCATAATTAAAATGCGTCAGGATAAAATTAAATTGACTCCTGGTTTTGATGGGGAATATGGTAAAGTAGTCATATTTTCTGATGATGAGAGGCAAGAGGCTAAATTAAATAAATAAACAAAATTATTTTAATATTTAGAGTATCATAAAAGCCCGCTTACTTCACTGAATGTAAATGGGCTTTTATGTTACGAGATATTTTTATTTTTTCTTCCTGCGAACTACTCTTTTTTTCTTTTTAGCAGGTTTTCTTTTTTTCACTACTTTCTTCTTAGTAGTTTTTCTTTTGGCTACCTTTTTCTTAGCAACCTTTCTCTTTTTAACTACTTTCTTTTTCTTCTTTACTACCTTTCTCTTTTTAGCAGGTTTTCTTTTCTTTACTATTCTCTTTTTAGTAGTTTTTTTCTTAGTTACTCTTTTCTTAGCAACTTTTTTTCTTTTAACTACTTTCTTTTTCGCAACTTTTCTCTTAGTTACTCTTTTTTTAGTAGTTTTTTTAGCTACTCTTTTCTTAGCAACTTTTTTTCGAACTACTTTTCTCTTAGTTACTTTCTTTTTCTTTTTCATTTTTTACACCTCCTTTCTTTTTTGGATTTTATGTCAAATATTTGACTTTTGTTTTTCTTTTTATTTTAGGATACATTAACATTGAAAATACTACGAGCAATCCAATTAATAAATGTTCCTCCTAGATTGGTAGCATGTAAAAAACCAATCATAATAATAATAAAGCCGATTAGTTTATACATTAGTCGACTGCCACCCTCAGTACCTAGGTGTGCTTCTGCCCAACCGATGCGTCCAAAATTATTTAATAGCCAAGTTGATTTCCAAACTAATAAATAACCAACAGCAGCGATTAAAATTCCAACAATAAAGTTTCCAATACTCATAAAAAACGTATTAAGTTTTATAACAATTTTTATTATACCATAATTTTATAAACAAGAGAATAGTTTTTGGTGAAAATTGTAAATATTTTTTTAAAATAACAAAAAATAACCTTGCGGACAAGATTATTAATTTATATTTATGCCCTTCGGCTATGCTCAGGACATTCGATACTATATTTTTAAATTTACTTTTATGGTCGAAGACCATGAGTGGAATTCTGCAACGCAGAATGGAATCGAATGGTGGGCGCTGAGGGACTCGAACCCCCGACCCTCTCGGTGTAAACGAGATGCTCTAGCCAGCTGAGCTAAGCGCCCGAAAAATGAATTGTAAATGTGGTGGACCCGACAGGGATCGAACCTGCGACCTCCTCAGTGCAAATGAGGTGCTCTAGCCAGCTGAGCTACGGGCCCAAAATATAAAGGGTGGTGCGGGCGAGAGCATTTGAACCTCCACCCCAAAAAAATTAGGACAAGGCCCTCAACCTTGCGTGTCTACCAATTCCACCACGCCCGCTTATTATGCAAGTTTAGTTTCTTTGAGTTTTTTCTTATATTCTCTTAGATAACCAAGTTTGGCACGACTTACTTTGGCTTGTTTTATAGTCTCTACTTTGGTGATAAGTGGTGAATTAATTGGGAATATTTTTTCTACGCCAATTCCA
Organism: Candidatus Komeilibacteria bacterium; assembly: GCA_018656655.1. Lineage (GTDB taxonomy): Bacteria > Patescibacteriota > Patescibacteriia > UBA1558 > GWA2-36-10 > XYD1-37-29. The sequence goes on from JABHYW010000016.1 coordinate 3,347, forward strand.
CCAGATACTTTTCTTACAGTAATAGTAGCTCCAATTTCTTTCTTGTGTTTTTTAGCTAATATAATACCTTCAAAAACCTGAATTCTTTCTTTTTCTTCGCCTTTAGCATTTTTCTCTCTAATAGTTTCGTGAACACGAACAGTCATACCAGGTTTTAATTCTGGAGTTTTTTCAGTAACAGCCTTTTTTTGGCCCAGACCATTCTCTCTGGCTTCGCCATTCACCTTATCCTTATTTTCAGTAGGTTTTTTAACCTCTTTTTCAGTTGTCTTTTTGTCTTCAGACATAGTTTTATCTTAATTTGCTTATTGAGCCACCTTATTATAAAATAGGGCGAAATCCCCTATAAAAGGGATAAAAAGAGTCATTAGTATTAAAATGACTAGTCTATTCTAGCTGAATTAGCTTGTTTTGTCAATACTTTATCTAAATCTGGCTGTTTATAAAATTAACTACTTTTTGGGTAGCTTCTGCGGCATTTATATTGGTTGTATTTAGTACAAAATCATACTGAGATTCGTCCGTATGGTCCAAATTATAGTACTTTTTATACCTTTCTTTGTCTATTTCTTGGCGTCTTTTATTCTTGATTATTAGTTCATCTAGAGAATTGACCTTAGCTTCATTTCTTTCTTGCTTTATTTCTTCTTTCTGGAGTGATTTCCATATTCTTTTGGCACCTTCTTCTAGAGTTACTTTGATATATATCTTTATAGATTCTGGTAAAAAGTAAAATTGAGTACGTCCCTCTACTATTACCATAGAATCTTTGGCAAAATCTCGGGCATCTTGTGCAGCTTTTTTGTCTACATCAATGTCAGTCTCAGGATGGGTAAGGGCATATTCATTTAATTCAGACAAAGTCATGCCTTTGTCTTTGGCAATTTGTCTACGAATACCACCTACATAGATACGTTCAGCTTTATATTCTTTAACCAGAGCTTTAGCAATAGTGCTTTTGCCGCTACCGCCGGGACCGGAAATTGTAATTATAGGATTCATTATTTTGCTTTGTTTAAAAATTCTTGTAATTCATGAGGTAATGGAGAATTAAATTCTTGCCACTTACCTTCTAAATCTTTAAATTTTAAATAGTGAGCATGAAGAAATATTCTCTGCTCCAATACTTTTTTCTTTTTACGTAAATCTTTAGTTTGGTATAATTTGTCTCCAACAATAGAGTGACCAATGCTATAGAAGTGAGCTCTAATCTGATGCATGCGACCAGTTTTGATTTGTACTTTGACTTGAGTATAGTTTATAAATTTTTTAATTGTCTCATAGGTGGTCAAAGCAGGTTTGCCAGTGAATTTACTAGATTGAACTTTCATTAGACCAGTTTTTCTATCACGTTCAAGTGGAGTATTAATTTCGCCTTGTTGGTTTATTAATTGGCCATGTACTAGAGCGGTGTATTCTTTTTTAATAGTACGATCTTGAAATTGTTTTTTAATATTATCAAAACTGTCTTGAGTCAGAGGAATAACAATTAAGCCAGATACTTCTTTATCTAGCCTATGAACAATAGAAGGTCTTTGCGGATCATCACCAATTTTTATAGATTGAGGAAATTCTTGCATTACCCAGTCGGCTAGAGTATTGAGCTCACCTTTGTCGGTAGCGTGGACTAATAATCCGTGCGGTTTGTTTAATACTAAATATTCATCACTTTGAGCGATGATTTTTGGAATAGCTAAAAATTTAGTTTCCTTTGGCTCTTCTTGGGGATTATAGTTTATTTTATCACCAGCCCGAAGCCAATGATGAACACTAGCTTCCTTATCGTTAACTGTTACGTATCCAGCTAAAATGACTTTTTTTATTTGACTGCGAGTAATATCTAAATGACCTAGTAAATATTTATCTAGGCGCTCTTTAGTTTCTTCTTGATATGTAATTTTCATAAGGTTAATTTAGCAGAAATTTTGTTAAAAAGGAAGGGGTAATTCGTATGTGCATGGAATTGCCCTTCAGAGTATTCTCGGAATAAAATAATACGCCAGATAGCAGAAAATAAAACAATCCCATATTAGGATTATTTTAATGGTCTTAGATCATGAGTGTAATCGAATGGTGCCCCCAGAGGGACTTGAACCCCCGACCGTTTGCTTAAGAGGCAACTGCTCTACCAACTGAGCTATAAGGGCGGACTAAAGAAAAATTATTTATTTTGTCACCTTGCACTAAAGTTTCAGGTGACACACTTCGTCTATTTTATAAATAACTATACTTATGGCTATAAGCCGCACGTAGCTGCTAGCCGTCGCGTAGCCGTTATGGCGTAGCACGGTAGCGAAGTGTGGTGCACCCGGAGGGACTCGAACCCCCAACCTACTGGTCCGAAGCCAGCCGCTCTATCCAATTGAGCTACAGGTGCGTGTATTAAAAAATAGCTTATTAAAGCTACAGCGCACATACTATAACAAAAAAATATAAATAAATCAAGACCAACCTATTTAGTGAAAGGATCTATGTATATTTCTTTTATTTCAGCTTGAGCTGAAGAAAATTTACCCCAAATCATATTCTCTATAGCTGGAGCCAATTGACTACTTATGGCTCTAAGAAGAATTTTATTATTTACACTAAAATCATTTTTATCTGACCTATCTCCTAAAATAATAAAACCAAAGACTCTATTTTTAACATGAATAGGGGAGATAATTAGGTTATTACATTTATAGGGTAAATCAGAAGATCCTTTTGGCCAACTGTCTTGATTAAATATACTAGTACCGGGTTCTTTGACTAGTAGATTGAGTACCTTATCTTTATGGGCGTCTAAATTTTTACTTTCTTGGATATCTGGATAACCCAGAGATTGGTGAATTAGAGCCTTCTTAGTCTCTGGTGAATAGGTAAGGAATAGTGATTTATTACTTGGTATAATATTTTGAATTATTTCCATAATAGAGTGACTTAGCTCACTAAAATTATCGTAACTACCAATCATTTTACCAGTAGCAAAAAGAGTTACTAATTTATTATTAGCATGAGTCAATCTATTTTTAAGATTACGAGCGATATTTTGATAAATTTTTTCAGCGGTTTTAGGAGATTTTTTGATAATAGTATGCCAATTGTAACTAGATAGCTCCCAGCCATTAAATTCAGGACTAACCACTTTAACATTATATAAATGTTTACTAGATTTTTCTATCAGAGCCATTTCGCCTAAGCTATCTCCAGCTTTAAACATGGCTATAGTTTTTGGCCCTTTAAGATCAGTTTCTAAAACTACCAAACCATCATCTACTATAATAATTTTATCTCTAACTCTATCTTTAGAAAATATTAAATCATCTTGATTATATTTTGCTTCAACTAAAAAATCTTTAATAAGTGCTATTTCATCAGCTTTTAAATTTTTAAATAGCGGAATTTTAGCCAAGTCTATTTTTGCCATTATTGTAGATTATTAATATAAGCTAAGGCAGTGGTTTCTTCTATTAATCCTTGTTGTAGTAATTCTTTAATATTTTGTTCCATAGAAAACATACCTTCATCAGCACTAGTTTGTATTACACTTTTAATTTGTGGAATTTTATTTTCTCTAATGATGTTAGCTACTGCGGGAGTATTAATTAATATTTCTCTAGCGGCTATACGACCTCCACCAACTTTTGGTAGAAGTTGTTGAGAAATAATACCATTTAAAGAAATTGATAATTGAAGTCTAACTTGAGCTTGTTGATGAGGAGGAAATACATCTATAATACGGTCAATAGTTTGTGATGCATTATGGGTATGAAGAGTGGCTAATACTAAGTGACCAGTTTCAGCTAAAGTAATAGTGGCGGACATGGTTTCTAAATCTCTAACCTCACCAACCATAATTACATTTGGATCCTGTCTTAAGACATGACGCAAGGCACCTTCAAAAGATAACATGTCATTACCAAGTTGACGCTGTTTAATAATACTTTTGTCTGATTTATGAATAAATTCTATAGGATCTTCTAAAGTTATAATATTAGCAAAGCGCATAGAATTTATTTTTTCTACCATAGCTGCCAAAGTAGTAGATTTACCACAACCAGTTGGTCCAGTTACTAATAATAATCCACTGGTACGTTCTATCATTTTATGAGCAATTGGAGGTAGACCTAAATCTTCTAATTTTGGTATTTCATTAGAGATAACACGGGCTACTAAGCCAATGTTGTCTTTTTCCCAATGTATATTAACTCGGTAGCGTGAAAATTTGGCAATTTCGTATGAAATGTCTAATTCTCTTTCTTCAATAAACTTTGTTTTTTGTTTTTCGGTTAAAATACTAAAAATCATTTGCTCGGCAGCATCTCTAGTAATTTCAGTTGCCCCGTCAATTATTTTTAGTTCGCCATCTATTCTAAGGATTGGCGGTCTACCCACTATAATATGAAGATCAGAAGCACCATTTTCGCTAGCTTTTTTAAATAATGTGTTGATATTCATTTTTTGTTTTGTTTACTCCGTCCTCTGGCGGATAATTTTTTAACGCTTTTATTATAACATAAAATAAAAAAAACGTCCCGCTATTCACAAGACATTCTCATTATAAAAAATTATTTTTTTGTAGCTAGTTTTTGCTCTTTTATCATATAAGTAGCTCCTTCATAAACTCCAAACAATAGAGTACCGTAGACTATATTGCCAGCTAAGGTAGATTTGAAAAATGGGATGGCTAAATTATAGCATAAAGCTAGTCCAGCTAGGTCATGACTATACCAAGATCCAAAATACCAAACAGCAAAGTTAGTTAGTAAGAAAAATAATAGAGCAGAGCCTAAAGTAGAGCTGGTTACATTTAATATATTTTTGTGTTTCTTTAACCAGAAGCCAATTAAAGCAATTATAGCTAAAGATCCATAAACAGCTAACATTATTTCTAATTTATAGAAGCCTAAAAATATATCAGAAATAAATAAAGCTATAAGAGGTAAGATAATATATTTTTTAGATTGTCCATAAACACCAGCAAATAACATTACGCTAGCCAGAGGAGAGAAGTTTGGTACATGAGGAATAAAGCGAGCCGCTAAAGCTATTAATGATATAATTGCTATAAGTGCTAGATTTTTTTTATGCATAGTTTTTTAAAATTCAGATTCAATAAATTTCCATTCTATATTTTCTCCATTGTTTGGAAAATATTTATCAACTGATATTTGCGCTTGTTCATTATTTACAAAATATTGCCAATATTTTTGATCTTGGCCATTTTCTTTGTCTCTGATTTGAGTTATCAAGATTCCCATATCCCCATAATCTTCAACTTGATAGTTCCAAGCTTCTTGATTGCTTATAAATTCAGTTATTGTACTTAGGTTTACAGGAGTTTTGAATTCAAAATTAGCTTGTTTTATATCTTGTTCTGAAAATTGAAAAGATACAGTTATTTTATTATCACTTGAACTTAGATTTTGCGGACGAGTGTTTATATTTCCTTGCCAAAAATAAAAAATAGCTCCGACTGCTATTATTAAGATAATAAAAATAGATAGTTTTTTCATATAGATAGTTTTTTTATCCTTCGGCTACGCTCAAGAATTTCGTTTAGGATGACCCTCTGGGTCAAAATTCAATTCCTGGCCTAGCTGGCAGGCCTGTTTTTATATAATGTTTAATAGCTTTCATCTCGGTGATTAGATCAGCTTGTTCCATTACTTTATCAGGGCAATGGCGACCAGTCAAGACTAATTCTAAATTGTCTGGTTTTTGACTAATTAAGTGTAAAATATCTTCTAATTTTAGAAGTTTAGTTTTTACGGTGGTATTGATTTCATCAAGGATTAATAAATCAAAACCCTCTTTCATCCAGATTATAGCTTGATCTATAGCTAATTGAGCTTGTTGTAGATCTTCGGTGTTATTTTTGAAACGAAAGCCTTTGCCTTCAGTCATTCGTTGTGCTCCAAAAGCTGCATAATTTAATCCATCGTTTTTTAATTTATCTAAAATTTTTCTTTCACCATAATAATCTCCACCCTTATCAAAATAAATAATGCCAACTTTAAGATTATTACCAATCGCTCTGATAGCCAAACCTAAAGAGGCAGTAGTTTTTCCTTTGCCATCTCCAGTATAGATGTGAATTTTACCACTCTGTTTGGTCATTTTATTTGACGACGCTAGTCATTATTAGAGTTAAATTTGAAAAAGTAATTATAGCCATTAAGATAGCTAGCCAAAACATATAGCGATTATACTTGGCTGTGTTTTTACTACTTTGAAATATAGTTTGATTTAGTTTAACCATATTATCATAGAGACGATAATTAAGGGTCCATTTGGCTAAATCAGCGTTAGGCGTGTCAAATTGATCATAAACTATCTCTAACAGGTCAATATCAGGGCTATTAAGATAGTCTTTTATTTTTTTTCTATCAGCATTGTCCATAGTATTTTTATTTATTATTTATATAAACATTATAACATTTTTGGTAAAAAAATATAGTAGATCCTTCGACTACGCTCAGGATGATAATATATGTAATATATTATCAAATTGACAAAAATAGGTTAATATATTAATATTGATTGTTAATTAATAAATTAAGTATGTTCATTACAAAAGAAAGGTGCTAGTTATGAAAAGCAAAGGTAGGGTAACTTGGGGGATTCTCTTGGGTATCATTTATATGATCCTGACCATTCTATTATTCGTTGCTGTAATTTTAGAATGGCCGGCTGTTCAGTGGTTATCAGATTTTTTAAATGGATTTTAGTACACAGAGGTCATTGAAATGAAAAGCCCGTTTGACTACATGTCAGACGGGCTCTTTAATTTGACAAAAAATATAGATAGGACTAAGTTGTAAGTAGACTCTTCACATAAAAGGAGGTGTGCCATGAGTGACAAAAAGAAAAATGTGGAACCCTATGAATCTAATCGTAGAAGCGACCAAGGTTCTCAAACCAAACGGCTTTCAATCATTTTCGTTTCTATAATTGCCGTTGCTTGGGCAATCATAGCATTTCTTCCCACATGATTAAGCCAAGTACCCACCCTAATAGCTACGGCGAACGGGTGGGTAAAATATTGACAAAAAAGTTATGTATTTTGTTAAATTTTATCTAAATAGTAAAAATAGTTTTACTATGCTATTATTTATATAAGATATATTAAACAAAATACTATGAGTATTAATGATTTGATAAGAAAAAAAATACCTACTGGACGAGATTTAAAATCCCTTGGACCTGGTAGTTTTAAGAAAAAACTTTATGAAGCTACTAAGAGAGGGGCTTTAAAAAATTTAGCTGATAACGAGGATATTATAAATAAAATTGTTACTAAACGGAAGAAAGATATTAGGACTGGTAGATATACTAGAGATAAACGAAGAGCCGATTTTAGAGAAGCTCTTAAAGATAAGTCTTTAACTAAAGATGATAAAAGGGATTTGAAAGCCATTTTAAAGCATTGGAGTAAGGGTGAAGTAGCTGAAGTTGCTAAAAGTCCAGCCATACCTAAGCCTAAAAAGGCTAGACTTAGACCAGCTCTATCACGAGAGCTGCCAGAGTTTTTACAAAAAAGAAGAGCTTCAGTTTCAATAGCGGGTACTAGTAAATCAGACTCATCAAGACCTGGTTCAGGTGGTGGGATAAGTTCTGGTTTGGGAGGTGGGTCTACCATTTCCAATCCTAGTAAACCAAGTAGTAGATTTACAAAGCCACCTCGTTTATTAAAATAATTTACAGTATTTTAAAACCCCGTTAAGAGGGGTTTTTTTGTTTTATTATTTTTTTGGTAAGTGCGAAAGTATTTTGTCTATACACTCATCAAGACTCTTAGTAGCATCAATTTCGATGCCATAAGTAAATTCAGTAGATTTTTTATGCACTACAGTAGCTGCGTCTTTTCCATGAGGTTTATCTCTGGTAGCATCTCTGGCTATGCAAAGTTCAACGGATGCTTTTAAAGTAAATATATAATGTGGAAAATCTAGCCTATCAATTAAATCATCAATTTGGGACTGCCAATAAAAATTTCCATCAAAGATAATAGGTATATTGTTTTTTAAAATTTTAATAGCTTCAGGAGCTATTACTTCGTTGGCTTTTTTAAAGCTCGTTTGTGAAATATAGCCGTTTTCTTTGCTTAAATCAAAATGACCTTCATCTAAGACTCTATCAATAGCAAAATGTTTAGCCTTTATTATTTTGGCTAGTTTTTCAGAAATTGTTGATTTGCCAGAAGCGAGTGGCCCGCGGATTATAATGTAGTAATTCATGTGTTTATTCTAACATATATCTTTTTCTTTACACAAACAAAAAACCCCACTAAAAATGGGGTTTTAAAATTATTTCATATCACAGCTATCTTTCATGCCACATTGCTTGGAGCATTCAGTACAACCACCGAATTTGACCATAATACCTGTTTTACATTGAGGGCAGGTTTGGCCAACATCAGTGCCATAGTCAGTGGCATCATCTTCCGGAAATTCTATATCAGCGTG
>JABHYW010000017.1 GCA_018656655.1 Candidatus Komeilibacteria bacterium
ATCATCACCTACAATTGGTTCTGGCTGATATATTTTGCAAGATATTTCTAATCTGTCACCGTAACTATAGACTGGATAAAGATAAGTATAAACTAAAATATCACCAGAAAAGTTGGCTAAATTTTGTGGTTCAATAAGTACTTGAAAGCCATTTAATTTTTTATCGGTATTTTTAACTAAAGCTTCAAAGGTATAAAAAGAACCATAGTCAAAACTATGGTTTGCTTTATCCTCAAAATAGAGCAAATAAATAAAATTGCTCAATAAAAAAATAAGACTACCTAACAAAAATATTTTGCTTTTGCTCATCAAAATCGCTTAATTCTTCTTCCTCTGCTTTATTTAATCTTATTTATGTTTATTTGTCAAAATTATATATCTAAAATAACTATATAAATACCCAGCACAAAAATTATTATGGTAGCTACAATAATTAAATTATCTTTATTCATTTTATATTTATACTTAAATTTTAAAAAATACATTATAGCATAAATACAAAAAATTTCCAGCCTAAAAACACCCACAAAATTGTAGGTGTTTTAATAAATATATTTTATTATCAATTACTTAATATACTAGGCTCAAGTGGTAAATAAGGAATTTTATAGCTGTTATAGAAGCTCTCTCCGTCTGACCAGCTTATATTTGAACTGTCAGCGTCATCGCCTACAATGAAAGTCTGAATGCTAGCTTTTTTACCAAGATCTTTTAGATTGGCTAAAAGTAAAATTTCAGTGTTATCTTTAAAAATATTCATAGGATCTAAACCATCCATTTTTACAATTAGTTTATTATCCTTTAATACAACATTAGTTATATAAGGCTCCCCGTTTTTCCAAATTTCAATAGCATCAATATCTAAATTTTGTTTATCTACCTGCCAAGTTATTTTATTTAGATAAGCAATATCTATTCCTTTGGTTTTTATATTTAAACTATATAATTTATTCCAACCCTCTGACAATTTTTTATCTAAATCACCTGATTTAAATTCTATAAAATAATCTCTAGTCTCCACCTTACTTAAATCCACACTGGCTGACAAATCAATATCAAGCCCAGACAATAAGCCTTCAGCTTCTACAGTCTCTAAATAAAATTTATATTCCCCAGCTGGCATAGCCAAAACATATAAATAAAATGCCTCTCTATTTAAATCATTTAAAACTATGGCTTTAGCTAAATTAAAGATTATTTCACTCTCAATTGATCTAGCTTGAGCTATAAGCTTATTATTATGTATTAAAATAAAATCTAAATCTTCTCCATCTTCGTCAGAAAAATTATCATATGATAATTTTATTTTATCTAAAGAAACTCTTTCGCCTATAGAACTTAATTTAAAAGAAGCAATCTGTTGAGGCACATCTGAATTAATTAAAAAGTCATTCAACACATAAGCATTAGAGGCTAAAACTGATCCTTGATTAATAATTGATACTAAGCCACTAGAAATTGGAAAAATATTATCAGGCTTAAAAATATGGTCGTCTTTCATCAAAAATATATCTTCTTGAGATTCTATGCTGAAACTTAAAATAGATCCACTCTTTATATTTTGACCATTATTAAAAAATAAAGAAAAATTATTAAGACCTTGATTCAATTTATACTCTGATAAATCAAAATGAATCTTACCCTGTGTATCAATCTTGTATATTCCTCCTAATTGCACATCCTCATGAAATAATTTTAAGTCACCAATTAAATCCAAATCATAAATACCATCTACCAAAATGTTTAATTTATATAAAGAGGTGTCTGAATTATCAATATCTATTGCAAAACTGAAAATAGGAAAGTTTTTAGTAGTATTTACAATTTTCTTATCACTAGAATCTACTAAAACTTTAGCTGATAAAGTCTCTGGCTCTAAAGCTCTAGAATGCTGCCCCTGACCAATAGCAGAAGAAAATATAAAAACCACAACAGCAAAAGACAACAAACTTAAATACATTTTATAATTTGTAGGTTTTTTACTTATACTTACTTCTGGTGTTGGACCTAAATGTTCAAACATATGGCTACATTATAGCATGAAATGATTAGTTTTGTAACAAATCTACACTATAAAACTACATTTTTTTCTAAATTTGCTTTTATAAAAGGCATTAGATCTCCATTGAAAACTTTATCTGGATCTTTGGATTGATAATTAGTACGATGGTCTTTAACCATCTTATAAGGATGAATAACATAAGACCTAATTTGGTTTCCCCAAGCAGCCTCTGTATATTCTCCTTTAAGTAATTTCTTTTCTTCGGCTCTTTCGGCTTCATGATATTTTTGCAACTTACCATAGAGATAAGTAAGAGCCTGTCTTTTATTCTGAAGTTGAGATCTCTCGTTTTGGCAACTAGTTACTAAACCAGTGGGAATATGTGTAATCCGAACTGCTGAGTCAGTAGTATTAACTGATTGTCCACCACGCCCTGAAGCCCTAAAAGTATCAATACGCAAATCTTCATCTTTAATATCTATATCGGGCCGTATCACTTCTGGCAAAACCTCCAACATAGCAAAAGAGGTATGCCGAGCGTGATCCGCATCAAAAGGAGATAATCTTACTAAACGATGCACGCCTGCTTCATTTTTAAGATAACCATAAACATGCAAACCGCTAATTTTGAAGGTGGAACTTTTAATACCTGCCTCTGATCCTACAGAACGAGATAAATGATTTACTGTCCAATTATTTTGTTCAGCTAACCTAAGATACATTCTTTCCATCATTTGAGCCCAATCTTGAGCATCCACTCCTCCAGCGCCAGCATTGATAGTTACTATAGCCGCCAAATCATCGTACTTACCTTGTAAATAAAGTTCTTGCGACAAATCTTGAAATCTAATATAAAGTGTTTTATATTTAGCTTCTAAATCTTTTAATAATTCCTCGGCTTGCTTGTCTTGAGATAAGTCATTTAATTCAGAAACTTCTTGGGACAATGCTTGCCAAGAATTTATTTGTTCTTCTAAATTACTAGCTTGTGAACTAATTTGTTTAGCTTTGTCTTGATCATTCCAAAAATCAGGAGAACTCATCTCAGACTTTAATTCTTCTAATTTATTTCCTTTGCTATCTAAATCTAAAATTTCCAAAGCTTTGGAAACTTCAGCTAATAAATTTTTTATTTTATTGCGTAATTCTTCCATTACTTACAAAGTTGATCTACCATTAATTGACGAGCTTCTGGATCACAAAAAGATTCTAACATTAAGTCTGTATCACTCGCTGCAGTACCTGAATTATTAACATCAGCAGGCTTGGCTAAATTTTGTAATGTGGCCGGTAAATTTCTAAATATTGGTTCAAAAATCTTAACATAATCTTTCAAAAGCGGAGTTAGATAAATAGCGCCAATTATCAACGGCGCTAAAATAATAGTTGTTTTAATAAAACCAAAAATAGTGTTCCAGACGAACTTCTTCTCAATACGGTGCATTCTCTTATCAATGTCGTCCAAAACTTGCTTATTCTCCTTAATTATTTGTCTTAACTCTTCATCTGTCATAATTATTTCTTAATATTTTTCTTTTTTAACAACTGATTAAGTTCTTTTTGGAATGTTTTAGCGTCTTTAAAAGACCTATAAACAGATGCATAGCGGATATAAGCTACCTGATCAAAAGATTTTAATCTCTTCATTACAATTTCTCCTAATTGCTTAGAAGTCACTTCGTTCTTAGATTTTTTCTGAATATCTCTTTCAGTTTGATTAACTAACTTATGAAAATCTTCTTCTAAATATTGCCTCTTTTCTAAAGAAGTTCTAAGCCCTCTAATCAACTTGTCTTTATTATAGTTCTCTCTGTGGCCATCGCGTTTAATAACTGTCAGATCCAAAATTTCCATTTCTTCAATTGTAGAAAAACGAAAATCACATTTTTGACATGATCGGCGACGACGAATACTAAAACCCTCGCCACTAAGACGAGAGTCTACTACCTTAGTATCTTTATGATTGCAAACTGGGCAATTCATTTCGTTTAGAAATTTAGTTTATAATATTCTAACCTTTGTCATTTCGACTGAACGAAGTGAACGGAGAAATCTAACTAGATCTCTCGACAAGCTCGAGATGACAAAAACTCATTATCTATTTTTTAATTTCTTACGCAAGAAAGCCGGAATATCAAGCTCTTCTTCTTTTTTGGTTTTTGGAATTTCTTCTACTGCCTCATCTTTATCTTCTTTTTGTTTTTCAAAAGCACGTTTAACTTTTCTTTCTTCAGATTTTTTAGCAAAAGTCTCTGGATGACTCATAATTGGTGCAGACGCAGAAGAAAGATTAGGTTTAACTGGCATATCATCATTAGCTTTAAATCCTGTAGCTATTACTGTTACTTTTACTTCGTCTCCTAAAGATTCATCAATCACAGTACCAAATATAATTTTAGCCTCTGGATCACAACTTGAAGTAATTACTTCAGCTGCTTCATTAACTTCAAACATAGTAAGATCTGAACCACCAGCAATAGTAAATAATACTCCTGTAGCACCAGTTATGGAAAGTTCTAATAAGGGACTATCTATGGCTGCCTTAGCAGCATCTCTAGCTCTACTTTCCCCAGTGGCATTACCAATGCCCATCAAAGCACTACCTGATTGATTCATAATGGTTTTAACATCAGCAAAATCCACATTAACTAAACCAGGTACAGTAATTACCTCTGAAATTCCTTGCACACCTTGTTTTAATACTTCATCAACAATTGAGAAAGCTTCTAAAAGCGATGTTTTCTTATCAATAATTTGTAATAATCTATCATTGGGAATAGTAATTATAGTATCTACCTTGTCTATTAATTTTTCTAAACCTCTTTCAGCTATATCTTTCCTGTGTACTCCTTCAAATGTAAATGGTTTGGTAACTACAGCAACAGTAAGAGCTCCGGCTTCTCTAGCTAGGTCGGCTATTAATGGTGCCGCACCTGTTCCAGTACCACCGCCTAATCCACAAGTAATAAAAACCATATCAGCTCCATCAATTCTTTCTATAATATCTTGTTCATTTTCTTCAGCACTCTTAAGACCCAAATCTGGATCCATGCCAGCCCCCAAACCTTTAGTAGTAGTTTTACCAATGTGGACTTTATTAGGTGCAATAGAACTATGTAAGGCTTGAGCATCAGTATTCACTGCAATAAAATCAACACCTCTTATTTTAGAGGCTACCATACGATTAATAGCTGATCCACCAGAACCACCAACTCCGACTACTTTTATATTAGCAAAAGTCTCTACTGGGGGTACTATTTCTTTGATATTCTTTTTAACCATTATTTTATAATTTTAAATAAATATAATATTATGATGAAGGCCATAAAGACTTAAGCCATCTTTTCATTTTATCTGTAGTTTGACCAATTGCTGAAATATCAGTCAAAAAATTTCCACCAGTTGCCATATTCTTATCTGCCCAAAGTACCAAACCTAGAGCTGTAGTATATTCTGTATCATTTAATTTATCAATAGGAAAATTATTATCCACTGGCATACCTAAAAATACTGGTAATTCTAATACCTCTTTAGCTAGATCAACTATCATAGGCATCTTAGCTCCTCCACCAGTCAATACTATGCCTGAAGGTAATTTACCATCCCGATTAATAATTTTAAGCTCATCTCTAATAAGACTAAATATTTCTTCTAGTCTAGCTTCACCTATTTCAGCTATATCTTTTTTATAAACATAAGAACCTTTCTTTTCATCTTCAGAATATTTATGAAGATCAACTTCATCTCTCTTAGAAATACCATCGCTAATTGCTTGACCATGATCTCGTTTAACAGCCTCGGCTACGTCTACTGAAGTTTTTAAACCAATAGCTAAATCATTAGTAATATGTCCAGCACCAACTGGTAATACAGCTGTATGTAATATATTACCCTCTTCAAACACAGCCAAAGAAGTAGTAGCTGAACCAATATTTACCACAGCCACACCTAATTCTTTTTGCTTGGCAGTTAAAACAGCCTCTGCTGTTGCTAAAATTGAAAATACAATAAACTCTATATCTACTCCTGTACGATAAATTACTTTAGTCATGTTCTTAACCTGAGATGATAGAGCCATCACTATTTGCGTGGCTACCTCTAAACGTACCCCAGTCATCCCCTGAGGCTCTTTAATGTCCTTCTGGTCGTCTAAATTATAAGAAATTGGTAGTACGTGCAATATCTCATAATTTGGCATAGTAGTAGTACTTTCGGCTACCTCTAAAGCTCTCTCTACATCAGAATCCTCTACTTGTTCATTAGCTTTAGCTACTGCTACAACACCTTTACTAGCCACTGTCTTAATATGAGCACCTGAAATACCTACCACTATTTTATCAATACGTACACCTGTCATGCGCTCACACTTTTCAATAGTTTCAGAAATACAAGAAACAGCATCTTCAATAGAATTAATGCTTCCTCTAATGATTCCCTCTGAAGGTGTATCAGCGGCACCAATAATCTTAAGGCGGCCATCGGGCATCTTCTGCCCCATAACTATCCTAATGGCATTAGTGCCAATGTCTAAACTGGTTATTATGTCTTTATTACTGACCATTTTATATCTTATGATTATTAATTATAACTAAATTATCTACATTTGCCAAATTTTTTAGGCTAAAAATACTATAAATCCAATTGCTGCCGCAAAAAATGAAACTAATAAGACCATGGCGGCCAATAAATCCTTTACCTCTTTAGCAAATTTATGGGTACGTGGCGCTAGCATATCTACCAATCTTTCAATAGCTGAATTAAAAACTTCCAAAGCCATAACTAAGGCAATAATCATTAAAACTACTACCCAATAAATCTTTTCTATACCCTGATACCAGGAATAAGCAATAACTAGAATAGCAATTACAGTATGCAAACGAAAAGTTTTTTCAGTAGAGAAAACCGTCTTCAATCCTCGGAATGCAAATCTAAAATTTTTGTAAAATTGCCAATCCATAAACTATTTGTTTAATTTATTTAATATCTTCTGCTCAGCTAATTCTTGTCTAGCTGCTTCTTTCTTACTTATTTCATGATCATAACCTAGAAGATGTAATATTCCGTGAACTGTCAAAAGTTGTAATTCAGCTTTATATGTATTATTCCTTTCTTGCGCCTGGCGGCGAGCCTGAGAAAGGCAAATTAATACTTCTCCCAAAACATATTTGTCGTCTAATATAAATGACAAAACATCAGTTACTTTATTTTTATTTCTATAAACCTTATTGAAATTTTTAATTTCTGTTTCACCTACTAAAGCAATAGAAATTTGTTTTTTTAACTTATAATCTTTCTTAATAATTTTTTCCAAATCAGTCAACCAGGAAAAATCTACTTTTAGTCCTCTCTTATTTATATTTAATAATTTAGCTTTCATCTTCTTCGCTAGGATTATTATCTACTACTGACCATTTAAAACTATTTAACATCATAGCAAAAGTACTATCAAAATTAGCACTACCCAAAGAGCCAGTGTCATAGGCAATAACAACTATATATTCACCATTCAAGCTAATTACTTTTCTACCATCTTTAGATCGCAAAGCCTCTTTTCCATCTAAACTATAATTCTCAAAATTAGCTGCTGAACCTAAAATATCCTCATTTTGAACTAAGGCCTCAGTCAATGAAAGTCCGCTAGTATTACTTATGCTTGATATAGAAAATGATTCACCGGTTTCTGTATTTGGAAGTATTAATATTTCTGCTAAATTACCTCCCTCAGCTTTAGCTAACCAAACTTTTGGTCTAAGTAACAAATAATTATATATACTATTATTAAATCTTATTACTAAGCCTGAAGTAAGTAGATCTTTAGATGGTAGTAATGGATTAAATAAATTAATTATTTCTTGACCATCTTTATAGCCATCTTTATCAGTGTCCTCTAAATTTGGGTTAGTAGAAAAAACTAATTCCTCTTCATAACTTAAACCATCATTATCAGCATCAAAAATAACTAAATTATCTGGATTATCATTAGTATTATCATTTATATTTTGAGGCTGATTATCGTTAGTATTATCGTTTTGATTAACATTATCATTAGTATTGTCATTTATATTTTCAACTTGATTCTGATTATCGTTAGTATTATCGTTTTGATTAATGTCGTCATTAGTATTATCGTTGGTGTTTTCATTTATAACTGCTACTGGTTGATTATTGGGAGATTGAATATTTTTATTGGCAAACCATAAAACACCAGCAATCACTATTATAATAAATAAAATAAGCCCAATAGCAATAAGTAACACTTTTTTACTAGAGCCACCACTAAGCCCAGAACTAGCTCCGCCAACACTTTTTTTCTGACTAGCTTCTACAAATTTACCAGGCATAGAATGAACACTGATAGCTTCTTTTTTAACTCCCATGGACGCCTTTAATTCATCCATACTTGTTTTATCAGTATTTAGATCTTCATTGACCTTAGATTTAATATCTTCTGAACCAGTCAAATGATTCATTACGTCTTTTTTTGATTCTTGTTCGTTTAGCATAATTTTATAAATTTTCGTTAGTATTTAATAATCCATCATTATCGTCCTCTTCACCTTCAATTAGTCTTCCATTTCCTAATGGATTATAACCACTGGATACTTCCATACCATCCTGATAAGTATCTCCATCAGTATCTGGATCATTTGGATCTGTCTTATAAATAATTATTTCTTCATAATCGTTAAGACCATCGCTATCGGTATCAGTAACCAATGGATCGGTATGATATGTTTCTATTTCGTCTTGATCAAAAAGACCATCATTATCTGTATCTGCTTCCATTGGATTTGTACCATATATTTTTCCCAAGCCATTACTTAAACCATCGTAGTCATCATCGAGATCATCATAATCAATAATTGGTTCGTCATCAATAATAACTGGTTCATCATTTACATTATTATTTTCATTAAAAGAGACTTCTGTATTAATATTCTCATCAGCAATAATCTCTGTTCCTCTATCCTTTAGAAAAAAATAATAAACAGCTCCGCCAGCGATAGCTAAAAGTAAAATTACTAAAACAGCTATTATTATCTTTTTAATTGGACTGGACGATCTATCATCTGTAACCATCATCGAATCAACTGGTGGAATATTTGGTGTTTGAGCTGCCTGTTGTGGCACTGGCACCACTGGCTGAGGAGTTGGCGTTGGTGTAGCTACCTGAGCACTTGGCTCTGGGTTAGGCACGCTAGTTTTAGAAACTGGCTTAATTTTACCAGATTGAATAGCACTGGGCTTATTTGGATCTACTGGCCCATGATCAACAGCTATTGGATCTACATCACCAAACATATCGGCAATCTTATTTGGCTGAGGAATCGGAGCTGGTGTTGGCGCTGTTGCCTGAGTACTTGGCCCTGGACTAGGCGCAGACGCACTAGTTGGAGGCGTAGGCACAGCCGGAGCTGGAGTCGCCTTATTATTATCTTGTTTTAAATCATCAAACATATCTTATAATTTAATTTATATTTTATTATGGTACTAAAGTACAATCCATATGCCCATCACCATCGCCATCACAGAAAGTAGCATTAATTACATTAATAGTATGAACTGACCAATTACTTATAGAAGAGGTAAAAGAGCCTCCCGTTCCATCCGCTAAACATTGACCATAACCAGGAAGACTGGTATGCATATTATCAAATAATACCGGACTAATATGAACTATTGGGTCTTGCAGATTAGCCAAATCTATTGAATGTATCAAAACATCAATTCCACCATTATAACCAAATGGTGTACAATTTTCATTTTCTCTTATTGAGGTAGTATTACTTCCACAATAACCCCCTTCATCACTAACTGGAATAACTAATCTATGATAGGCTGGCAACCAATTATAATCTTCAATAATTCTAGCAATGGCATAACCCCAATTTTCTACTCTACCAGCACCGTCTGCAGTATCATTACATACCTGTCCATATACATCGCTATTACCATTTATACTCACGCCACCATTAATTTCATTAGTATTATTATCATAAAAACTCAAATAACGAACATTGGCATTATAAGGCTCATTACGTAAATCACAATCAGTATATAAATTTTTAAAAACTAATTGTGCTTCATCTAACCATATATGATGATAAGGAGCACCTGAATCACTTAGCCATGAAGAAAGTGTTACAATATCATCAGCTATGGTTGCTGTAAGGTATGTCTCTGAATTATTATAAGTACCCCCATTATTACCATCTCCACTAGCCACAGTTAAACCTCCATCACTATCTCCTAAGACAAAGATAGTAATTCTATAATCAACATCTGGATAGCTAATATTAATATCATCAATAGCATCTTGAGTAGCTGTACAAAGAGCTTCTGCTCGCTCGCCCATACTACCCGACATATCAAAAACATAAGCTATATCAATGTCTTTATCTATTGCGTAAGCTGGATCAAAGCCACTGTCGCACTGTTCATATTGTTCAACAAAACTACCGCTAGCTTCATCACACTCAAATTCTGTACAATTATAAGGGCTGGTAAATTCACTATCAATCTCATTACTACAATTAACACTACATTCACCATCTATTCGTCCGTTTCCACAATAACCACCTTGATTTACACAATCATTACAAACATATTGATTTATTTGAGTAGAAAAATTAGTACTATTAGTTCCACGAGGCCATGGATAATCATCAAGTGGGAGTGTCGCCCAATCACAACTTTCATAATATTGATGATTTGTTACACCATCGCCACAATAACCACCCTCACTACCAGAAACTGAACTCATACAATTATCTGCACAAGTATAAGTATTCTCAAAATCAGACTGACTTGGCAAAGGTCTAGCAGGATAATCCTGACCATCACAAAGTTCATCATAATCAATTTGAGCCTCACCATCACCGC
>JABHYW010000018.1 GCA_018656655.1 Candidatus Komeilibacteria bacterium
AGGCGATGGAACCATATTGGACTAAATATTATGGCAATCCATCCAGCCTCTATCAATTAGGCTTAAAAAGTAAAGAAGCCATAACGCAAGCTAAATTAAAAATTAGCCAAGTATTAAATTGCCAAAGTGATGAAATAATATTTACTGGTAGCGGAACTGAAAGTATTAACTTAGCTTTAAAGGGCGTAATGAGTAAAATAAAAGATGGTCATATAATTACCTCTTCTACAGAACATCATGCTGTCCTTCATACTACTGATAGTCTTAAAAAATCTGGACACTCTGTGTCTATCTTGCCAGTTGATGCCGAGGGTTTAATAAAATTAACTGACCTTAGTAAAACTATTAAAGATAATACTCGCCTAGTCTCTATAATGATGGCCAATAATGAAATTGGGGTTATCCAAGATATCCAAAAAATTGGTGCTTTACTAGAACGCTTAAATAAAACTCGCCTTGAAAAAAATTTACCTAAAATATATTTCCATACTGATGCCTGCCAAGCCTCTGGAGTCCTAGACTTAGATGTTAAAAAACTTCATGTAGATCTTTTGACTATTAATGGCTCTAAAACCTACGGTCCTAAAGGAGTTGGCGCTCTATATATAAAAACTGGCACTATTATCGGCCCCATTATAGATGGTGGTGGCCAAGAAAATAACTTACGTTCTGGTACTGAAAATGTGCCAGGTATTGTTGGACTAGCCACTGCTTTAGAATTAACTAATAAATCAAAAACTAAAGAAAACGCACGCTTAACAAAACTAAGAGATCAATTGATAAAAGGTATTTTAAAAAACATCCCGAAAACTATATTAAATGGTCATCCTAGTAAAAGACTGCCCAATAATGTAAATATTTCTATCCTAGATGTAGAAGGTGAAGCAATGCTACTCTATCTTGATGAAGTAGGTATTCAAGCTTCAACTGGTTCTGCTTGTACTTCTACTACTCTGGATCCTAGTCATGTTATTAGAGCTCTAGGCTGTCCTTATGAGGTCGCTCATGGATCAATGCGTTTTACCCTAGGTAAGTATACTACAGCTACTGATATACAATATGTACTTAAACAATTACCAGAGATAGTTAAGCATTTACGGGCTGCCTCTCCAGTTATAGTAGATATGAAAGAAGTAGCTAAGGCTATTAAAAATGCACCTCGTGAAATAGAAAGCTTATAATTAACCCCCTCCGCCCTTCGGGCACCTCCCCCTTGACAAGGGGAGGAATCAGGAAGTCCCCCTGTCAAGGGGGATTTAGGGGGTTAGAAAAATAATAATTAATCCAATTTATATATATGGCAAAAAAAATTAAAACTACAGCTGCTTGTTCTGTGGACGTAGTACCTAAAAGCACAGATGATACTTGGATCTATACTGACATAGTCAAAGAACATTTCTTCCATCCTAAAAATCTAGTAACTGATACTGCCAAAATGAAAGATTATGATGGCTTAGGTATGGTTGGCTCCCCTGCTTGTGGCGACATGATGAAAATTTGGATTAAAGTGGATAAAAAAACTGATAAAATTAAAGAAATGAAATGGCAAACCTTTGGTTGTGGCTCTGCTATAGCTGCCACATCTATGTTGTCTGTTATGGTGTCTGAAAAAAATGGCATGAAGATAAATAAAGCTTTGGCCATCAAGCCTCAAGATATTACCAAACGCCTGGGAGATTTACCAACTAGAAAAATCCACTGCTCAGTATTAGGTGATAAAGCTTTACGCTCTGCTGTTAATAATTATTTTATAAAATCTAAACAAAATGATCGCGTAGTTAAAGAGCAGGTACGCATAATAGATAAAATAGCTAAAGTAACTGACCATGATATAGAAGAAGCCGTTCTTGAAGGTGCTCACACTTTAGAAGCTGTCCAGAAAAAAACTAAAGTAGGTATTGGTAACCCCGAGGTCATACCAGAGGTAGAACAATTAATTAGATTCTATACTGAAAAATATTTCGGTTAATTAAATACCTGTCATCCTGAACTCGTTTCAGGATCCCATAAATATTTGGAGATGCTGAAATAAATTCAGCATGACAAAAATAATGTATAATAAATTAATAATAAAATATATGAATAAATTTGAAACACCAGCTCTACCTTATAACTATAATGCGCTAGAGCCCTATATAGATGAAGCGACTATGAAGATTCATCATGATAAGCACCATGTTGCTTATACTACTAATTTCAACAAAGCGCTAGAAGCTTATCCTAAGATTGCCGAACAATCAGCTGAAGATATTTTAACGAATATAAATTCTTTACCTGAGGAAATTCGTCAGGCAGTCAAAAATCATGGCGGTGGACATGTCCATCATAGCTTTTTTTGGGAAATTATGACTCCAGCTGATAAAAGTGGTCAGCCAGAAGGAGAACTTCTGCAGGCTATAAATGACGCCTTTGGCTCTTTTGAAAAATTTAAAGAAGAGTTTACTAAAGCTGCCATGACTACATTTGGCTCTGGCTGGGCCTGGCTATCTGTAACTGATGGTCAATTAATAATAGAAAAAACTGGTAATCAAGACAGCCCTTATTCTGCAGGACATGCTCCTATATTAGCTATTGATGTTTGGGAACATGCTTATTATCTAAAATACCAAAATAGACGAGCTGAATTTGTCGAAAACTTCTTTAATGTGATAAACTGGCTAAAGGTAGCTGAAAAATACCAAGCTGCTAAATAAATTTGTAATAAAAATCAATGGAAACTGAACGAGATATTATAATTATTGTTAAAGGAGGAACTATCCAAGGAGTGTTTAGCGCTGGAGTGCTGGCCGCCTTTGAGAAGCATAATCTTTATCCTCGTATTCACTCTGTTTATGGCGTATCCTCTGGTGCTCATAACGCAGCTTATTTTTTATCTCATCAAACTGAAATATGTGGTAGATTATATTATGAATACCTTTACAAAAAACATCGTTTTTTAAAAGATTTATCACCTAAAATAATTTGGAAGAAATTTTGGGAACTCTTTATTCATAAAAAACCTTTTGATATTATTGACCTAGACTACGCCCGAGAATTAGAAACCATGGGTGATACTAAATTAGATGTTAAAAAAATTCGTACTTCTCACATTAATTTTTATGCCCGTGTCTTTAACCCCGAAACTTTACGTCTAGAATATCTGGATGGCAAAGTAGACACCATTAATCGTCTTATTCAATCTGCTAAAGTACCGCCTTATGCCTACACTAAAATAAAAAACGAATTATATTACGATGGCGGTATAATGCCGACTAGAGATTTTATAAAAAATGTTATTCGTAAGTACCCTGATAAACAAATACTTTATATTTTCAATGACCGAAAAACTCTACCAAGGGTATTAAAGTTTTTATTTTGGGACTTACTTGATATATTATTTAAAGCACGCTATCTAGGTCCTATGTATGGTCTTAAACACTTTTTTAGTATCCTAAATTATCCTTACATAGAAACTCTAGCTAAATATAAGAATGTCCATGTAGTCTATGATGAAGCTTGTACTTCCAAAAGAGAAAGAAGCCAACAAAGAATTTATACTTCATACAAACATGGTTTAGCTAAAGGAGAACAGTTATTAAAGAAAATTAATTTTATTAATTAAATAAATAAAAAATATATGGAAAATGAAAATTGTTGTGGCGGTGGTTGTGATTATGAATTAAGAATTGGAGCACCAGCCCCAGGTTTTGAAGCAGAAATTTATCATGAAGATGCTACAAAAAAAGTAAAACTAGCAGACTATAAAGGAAAATGGGTTATTCTATTTTTCTATCCAGCTGACTTTACTTTTGTCTGCCCTACTGAGTTGGGTGATCTAGCTGATAGATATGAGGAACTTAAAAACCTTAATACTGAAATACTTTCAGTTTCAACTGATACTGTTTTTGTACATAAGGCTTGGCACGAAGATAGTGATACTATTAAAAAAATAAAATTCCCAATGCTAGCTGATCCAACTCATGAAATATCTTATAAATATAATGTTTTAATTGAAGAAGAAGGCTTAGCTTTACGCGGTACTTTCATTATTGACCCTGAGGGAATACTAAAAACCATTGAGGTTCATGATAATGGTATTGGTAGAAGTAGTGACGAATTATTACGTACGCTACAAGCAGCACAGTTTGTTCATAAATATGGTGATCAAGTTTGTCCAGCTAATTGGAAACCAGGTGCAGATACTTTGAAACCAGGTTTAGACCTTGTCGGAAAACTTTAAAAATTTATTTTAAACGCCTCGAATTCAACTCGAGGCGTTTTTTTTATTTTTATGCTATAATTTTATTATGCAAATAGAATACGAAGCAGCTTTTACTAATATTGATAAAGATGAAATTCGCGCTCGCCTAAAGAAAGCCGACGCTAAAATGATTTATCCTGAATTTCTAATGAAAAGATATGTTTGGGATTTTCCCAGTGGTCATGAAATAGAAGGTGGCTGGGCCAGAGTCAGACAAGAAGCCGACTGCATAACAATGAGTATTAAAATTATAAAAGATAATAAAAGTATAGAAGATCAACAAGAAACTTGTATCACTGTCAACAGTTTTGAAGAAGCTCGAGAAATATTAAACACTCTTGGCTGCCAAGAAAAAGCCTATCAAGAAAGCCTACGTGAGCTTTGGAAAATAGGAGATGTAGAAATCACCATAGATGAATGGCCGTTTCTAGAACCCTTTATAGAAATAGAAGGACCTTCTGAACAAGCTGTTAAAGACGTAGCCAAACAATTAGATTTTGATTATTCTAAGGCAATCTTTGGCTCAGTAGATTTTCAATACTTCACTAAATATAAAATTAGTACAAAACAAATTAATACTCATACCCCACGTATAGCATTTGATATGGATAATCCATTTATAAAATAAAAAAATAATCTCTAAAAAGATGGAAATCAAACTAACATCCTATGGTGCCACTGAAGAAGTAACTGGCTCATGTCATCTATTAAATATTGATGGCTATCGTATTTTAGTTGATTGTGGAATGTATCAAGGCTCTTGGGATAACTATGTCAAAAACTGGGATGGTTTTTTGTTTGATCCAAAAAATATAGATGCTGTCATTCTTACCCACGCTCACCTAGATCATTGTGGCCGTTTACCTAAACTTTATGCCAAAGGATATAATGGGCCAATCTATGCCACTGGAGCCACTATTGATTTAGCTAAAATAGTCTTAGAGGACAGTTATTTTATAACAAACGAAAAAGCTTTCCGCAAAAAAATGCCAAAAATGTATAGGCAAGCAGATGTAAATAAAACTATGCAGAGTTTTGTGCCTTTAAATTATTATCAAAAACAAGATCTAAATCCTGATATCAGTTTCAAACTTCATAACGCCGCTCATATTCTAGGCTCATCCATAGTAGAAATTAAAGCAGGCAATAAAACAATTGTTTTTTCTGGTGACATTGGTAGTGAGGATATGCCACTAGTCAAAGACATTGATATTATAAAACAAGCCGATTATGTAATTTGTGAAGGCACTTATGGTGATCGCATTCATCATGACACCAAAACACGCGATAAAGAGTTAATTAAAGCTGTTCAACGAGCTACTCTCAATCACTCCACTCTGTTAATTGCCATTTTTGCCCTAGAAAGAACTCAGAATATTCTTAAAGTCCTGAATGATTATTACGAATCTCATTTAGATTTTAATGTGCCTGTCTTCCTAGATAGTCCAATGGCTGCTACAGCCACTCAAACATATAAAAAACATCTTGATTATCTAAACGAAGATGCCCAAGATGATATGAAAAGAGATAAAGATATTTTTGACTTTCCTCATCTCAAAATTACTAACCACATTCGTCAATCCAAAGAAATTAATACCGTTCCTCCCCCAAAAATTATTATGGCTGGTTCAGGTATGATGGAAGGCGGTCGTATGATTCATCACCTCTCCCAATATATTGGTGATAAAAATAATAATATTCTATTCATGGGCTTCCAAGTACCGGGTACTTTAGGCCATAAAATATTAAATGGAGTTTTTGATTTTGATTATTATGGCCGAAAGATTCCAGTGAAGGCTATAGCCGATCAAATAGATGGTTTTTCAGCTCACGCTGATCAAACTGCTCTACTCCATTGGCTAAAAGGCTTTAACCAGCCTAAAAAAATATTATTAAATCATGGCGACAAAGAAGTTCTAGCAAAATTTGCCACTGTAATAAAAGACAAACTTAATTTTGAGACTGAAGTAATAAAATATAACAGCCCTCTAATATTAAAATAAAATAAGCAAACAAAAAACACGCTTTAATTAAATCTAAGGTGTTTTTTATTTATTTATAAACTTCTACGTTTGTTAAGTGGATTTTCCACTTCTTCTTCAGGCTTATCTCTCTTCTCTAATGGTAATTGAGGAAATTTTTCCTTATCTAGTCCTCCATTATAAAGAATAGGGTCCATGATATCCTCTTTGACCTTGGGTTTTGATCTACGAAAGGGACCTTTCTTTTTTTTATTGAATTTTTTGAATAATTGAGCCATGAATCTATCATAGCAGATACTTTTTCTTGTGACAATAGTCCTAAAAATGTCATAATTGGACAAAAAAATTTCCATCAACTATAATATATAGACTCAAGTTAAGGTAATTTTGAGGCAAAAATAAAAACAAAAGACAAAAATTTGGCAAACCCACATCTTGTGTGTTATAATGATTTCAGGCACAAGATATAGTAAAAAATAGC
The DNA here is from genome assembly GCA_018656655.1 of Candidatus Komeilibacteria bacterium. GTDB lineage: Bacteria > Patescibacteriota > Patescibacteriia > UBA1558 > GWA2-36-10 > XYD1-37-29. The sequence continues at coordinate 6,704 of JABHYW010000018.1, forward strand.
TAAAAATTTTGTCCTTTTTTTATCTGAGATGATAAAATTAACAACCCGCCAGAGGCGGAGTAAACAAATCACTAAAAATATATCCCCATGCAGTTAAAAGTAATCAAGAAGCGTGATGGTCGAACAGAAAATTTTGACCAATCTAAGCTAATTTTCTCTCTTTCCCAAGCTATTATCAATACCGGACTAAAAGATAACCCCATTTCTGGAAAACTAACCAAGGAAGTTATCAAATATTTAGAAAATAATTACTCTGAAGACGAAACAGTCACCACTGATGACATCCGATCTGCTGTTAATATAGTATTACTAGATAATAATCACGCTGAAGTAGCTAAAGTTTACTTTAAAACACGTGGGAAAAAGTTAGTAAAAGAAAAAGCTATGGCTTCCGGTATTAGACAAATTAAAAAAAGAGACGGCTCTATTATTGATTTTGATAAAGATAAAATCTTTTCTGCTTTATTTAAAAGCGGACAAACCTCTGGTGAATATGCTCGTGAAGAAGCTCAAAGACTAGCTGATGTAGTAACTGCCATATTAGAACACAAATTTAATGAACATCTTACTCCAAGTGTAGAGCAAATCCAAGATATTATTGAAATTATCCTAATCCAATCCAATTGGGCTAGTACTGCCAAACACTTTATCCTCTATCGTGAACAAAGAAAAAAGATTCGTTTAGAGCAAGGTAAGGAAATTATTTCTGAAGAAGTTAAAAAACTTCAAGAAGCTGGAGTTAATCTTTCTAAACAAGCCAAACATATTATTAATAATTCTACTAATTTTGACGAATTGGGCAGAATTATTTTTTTAGACCGTTATTCCATTAAAGACAAGCGGGAAGACATTGAAGTCGGCGATCTAGTAATTGTTATTACTAAAGAAGATAGAAAATACCCTAAAAAAGACCTAGGCGTTATCAAAGAAATGATCACCGCTGACAAAGCCAAGTTACATATGTTAACTGGTATTTATGCTGATAAAACCAATAATTTTGAATTTGAACAAGATATTTTCAAATGTGATAAACCACGTGAGGCTATCTCTGATGCTCATCGTCGAATTGCTAAAGCAGTCGCTTCTATAGAAACTACTGAAGAAAATAAACAAAAATATTTTGCCGATTTCTTTGAAGCTTTATCAAAAAAATATATTCAACCAGGTGGCCGTATAATGACTGGTGCTAATATAGATCCCCACGGTAACTATACTGGTAATCTTACGCTATTTAATTGTTATGTCTTACCTTCACCATTAGATTCTAGAAAAGCTATAGTAAAAAACAGCCTACATCAAATGGTAGAAGTAATGAGTCGTGGTGGTGGAGTTGGAATGACCCTATCTGCTCTACGTCCTCGCTATGCTTACGTAAAAGGCGTACACGGCAAATCATCTGGCTCTGTATCATGGGCTGGACTATTTTCCTATGCCACAGGTCTAATAGAACAAGGTGGTTCTCGTCGTGGAGCTTTAATGTTAATGCAATGGGACTGGCATCCAGATATACTAGAATTTATTTCCGCTAAAACAGTGGCTGGGCAAATTGAAAATGCTAATATCTCAATCATGATTTCTGATAAATTCATGGAAGCTGTTAAAAATGATGGTAATTGGGATTTAGAATTTCCTGACTATGAAGATCCAGCTTACTCAGATATCTATGATCAACAATGGACTGGCGATTTAGAAGCTTGGAAAGAAGCTGGTTTCCCAACTAAGGTTTACAAAACTATCAAAGCTCGTGAATTATGGAATAAATTAGTTGCTTCTGCTCACGCTAGTGCTGAACCAGGCATAGTATTCATGGAAAGATATAATAAAGAATCCAATTCATACTATTTCAATAAAATAATCTGTACCAATCCATGTGGTGAACAAGGTTTACCAGGCTGGGGAGTATGTAACCTAGGTCACCTATATTTAGCTTCATTCCTAGAAGAAAATGGCCAAGATGAATTAGGCCCAACCTTTGAAGTAAATTGGGATGAACTTAAAAAAGCCGCTCGTACTCTATCTCGCTTCTTAGATAATATTATTGACTTAACTCCCTATCATTTTGAAGAAAACGAAGATAATCAAAAAAATGAACGCCGAGTTGGTGGTGGTACGCTAGGCTTAGGCGAAATGCTTATCAAACTTCGTATGCGTTATGGTTCTGATGAGTCTCTAGTTTTTATAGATGAACTATACAAAACTATTACTTCTGAAATGTATAAAGAATCTTCTCGGATTGCTGCAGAAAAAGGATCTTTCCCTAAATTCAATGCTGATAAATTCCTAGACTCTGGCTTTATGAAAAAAATGCCAGAAGATGTCCGCCAAATGGTTAGAGAAAATGGAATGCGTAATGTTGCTCTGACTACTCAAGCTCCAACCGGAACAGTTGGCTCCATGCTTTCAACCTCAACTGGCATTGAACCCTACTATGCTTTTAAATTCTATAGACAATCTAGACTAGGTTTCCACGAAGTATTGATTCCGCTAGCCCAAGAGTATAAGAGTAATGGCTCTTTACCAAAATTCTTTGTCTCCGCTATGGAATTAGAACCAATGGAACATATTAAAGTTCAAGCTGCTGTGCAAAAATGGACTGACTCCTCTATTTCTAAAACTGCTAATGCTCCAGCTGACTTTACTATAGAACAAACTGCTCAACTTTATGAAAAAGCCTACGAGCTTGGTTGTAAGGGAGTAACTATTTATAGAGATAGCTCTCGGGAAGAACAAGTCCTTACTACTGAAGCTGATGCAGAAGAAAAAAACTTAGCCTATAACGGTGATAGAGAAACTACCAAACAAGAACAAATGGAGCCCTTCAAAGAAGCCGTTAAAGAAGAAATTCCTGAAATGCAAAACCCTCGCAAACACGCTGATATAGAATTTCCGGAAGATGATGCCACTGACTATGGCACTGATGTTGGCCAAACCTGCCCTCAATGTAAAAAAGGTATTATGGTCAAATTCGGTGGTTGTACTGAAT
>JABHYW010000019.1 GCA_018656655.1 Candidatus Komeilibacteria bacterium
CTATAAAAAAGTTTTAATAAAGAATGGTTTGCTTCATCTTAAAACTGATGATGAAAATTTATTTGATTATTCTATAGCTACTATTAAAGATAATAAGGGAAAGATTGTAGAGGAGATAAGGAATATTTATAAACAAAAAGAAATAAAAGATATACTTAAAATAAAAACAGATTTTGAAAAAAAATGGCTAAAAGCTGGTAAAAGTATCCATTATCTAAAATTTAAGTTATAATATTATTACATTGACATTTTATACTAAATATGGTATAATTCTCTATTAACTAAAGAAATAAGCTAAATTTATGAAAAATTGGCTAAAAATACTAATAATCGCTACCCTTTTCATTAATTCTTTTGGGTTTGGATTTAGAGCCTCTGCTCAAATCTCTGCTTATAATATCCAAGTAGAAGATATCAAAAATGGCTATGCTACTCTAAAATGGCGTACTAATGAAGCTGTAAAAAGTGAAATTTATTATGGTTTAGATACCCAAAATCTAAATAAAAAATGGTCAAATAATAATTATAAAAGAAACCATCAGGCCAATTTGTATGGCCTGGAAGAGGATAAAGATTATTATTATCAAATAACTCTATATTCTAGAAGTGGAGAAAAATTAGAAATCTACACAAGATCTTTTTCTACAGATGATATGGAAGATACTGTAGCTCCTAGCTTTTTAGAAGCTGATATTATTCAAACTATTGGTAATACAGTAGCCCTGTCTTGGGAAGCTAATGAAAAAGTTAAAACTGAAATTCATTATTGGAAAAAGGATGACTACTCCCATAAAAAAGTTAAAAAAATAAACAGCTATAAAATATACCAAGAATATTTTTTATATAATTTAGATGAGTATTCAAAATATTATATTAGAGTAGTAATTAAAGATAAGGCTGGAAATAAAAGAAGCAAAACATTTAAAGCTAATATTTACGAAGAATTTGATAGAGATTCTGAATTAAAAATAAGAAACATAAAACCATTAAATTCTAATACCGATTTAATATCTGATAAACAAATAACTATCAAATTCAAATCTAATTTAGCTGCTAAATCTTATATTAAATATGGTACGTCTCCAAATAAACTAAGCAATAAAGTTTATATAAATGACAAAAAAAGAACTACTAATCATGAAGTTACTATTGAAGGTCTAAATCCTAATACTGCTTACTATTATAATATTTATGCTGGTGAGGCTATATACAGAAAGAAAACATCCGTTAAAGGTTTAAGTTTTGTAACTAAAGGTGAAGTGCTAGGCGTTAAAGAAACTGCCGAAAGATTAGATAGTGACCATGACCAATTAAGTAATGCCTTAGAAATGGCCATTGGTACAGACCCATATGATCCTGACACAGATAATGATGGCTATCGCGATGGTACAGAAATTAAAAATGGCTACAATCCTCTAGGCCCAGGTAAATGGGATAATAAAATAGAATTTTTTTATGGCAAACCTCGTATAGATTTAGCTCATGAACAAATTAAAGCTATAGAATTAAAAGAGGCTCTAGATAAAAAAATAAAATATATTTACATTAGCCCTCAAACTTGGCACATGTTAGTTAATGCCTATGTTTATGGAGATTATCCATCTGGAGCTATTATAATGTATGTCAAATTAAATGGCCAGACTGTTCATCCTGATATAAATTGGCACACTTGGAAAGATAGCCCTGATTATCTCAAATATGAAAAATATATAAAATAAATAAACTAAAAAACACCGCTCTCTAAGCGGTGTTTTTGTTATATTTAAGTAAATGTTAAAATATCATACCGAAATAAAAGTAATAAACCAATTATTACCATTAATACACCGCCTATTAAAGAAGAATAACGACTATACTTAGTGCTCAAACCAGTAATATGCATTGTAACCATAGCAACAAAAAACACCAATAAATCATCCAACATAAAAAAGAAAATATAAAGCAAAATATAAGAATAATATTGCCAAGTACTCAAATCATTAAGAGCTAAAACTTGAGTATAAACTGCCGGCAAACCAGCGGAACAAATAAGCTCCACCATATTTACAGCCAGAGCCAAAAGTATAATTCCTAATAAAGCCAAATAAAAACTCTTTTGTTCTGTAATATTCTTTAACTTATCAAAAACTTGCTTCTTCTTAGCCTGACCATCTAATTTGCAAGTTCCAGATTTATTTTTAAAAAATTCTCTAATATTATAACTTCCGCCTCCGAGTGCTAAAATACCAATAGCAATCCGTACCCACAATACCATACCTAAAAATAAAAATATATTAAGCCAAGCCGCCATGAATAAAAAATATACAAAAGCTGAAACAACTATAAAAGTTACTCCCAAAATCCACATTCTTCTTCTATCCTTCATGCCTAAAAGCAGAGAAATCAAAAATATTAAAGCCCACATAGCGCAAGGATTAAAACCATCTATGAATCCTAAAACAATTGATAATAAGGGTAAAGAAAATTTCTTAGCATCTATCTGTCCAATAAAAGGTACTTCAATATTATTTTCTAAATTTTCTGCTATAACAATCGGCTGGGAATCAGTCGTGCCATTATCAGAATCAAAACCATTCGGTTCTGGCTGACCAATTGGCTTATTAGGAAGCACAACGCTATTAGCTGATATACTCAGCCAATCTTCAACAGCCTGCTCTATTTGACTACCAGTTATCTCATCATTATAATAACCTGTAAAATGTTTATCCCCCACTATAGTAAAAGGCACGCCCGACACATCTACCCCTAATTGACTCGCCATTTCTAACATTAAATCAACATTGGCTTGATTTTTACCAACTTCTAGTCTATTGATTAAAATTTTTGAGCCATAATCATTTTCCATTCTATCTAAAAACAAAGCCTCTTTATGACAATGAGGACATGCATCAGAATAGAAAAAATGAACCTCTGGCTTAGCTTGTGCCTGTGATAATAATGGTAAAAATAAAAAAGCTAAACTTAGTAAAATCTTTTTAAACATTTAAATTATTCTTTTATTATTTTAATAGCTTGACCTTCCACAATAGCTATACTCATTTTTTTATAAGCACTAGCTAATATTCTTTGAAAGGTACTTTGAGAGGTTTTCATAGTCTCAGCACACTTAGTTTGATCTAAATTTTTTATATTTTTTAAACGCAAAGCTTCGACTTCTTCTTTAGTCAACTCTACTTCTTTTAAACTGCTAAGAGGCAGGCCTCTAGGCTTAAAGTAATTTACCTTAATATTTGAACTTATTTTACGACAAGCCCGAGGCCGGCCTAAGCGTCTTCTATTTTCCATATCTGTATTCTACATTATTTTATGAATGTAATACAATAGCTAGCTTATTTTTTATTAGCAGCTCTGCGTCCTAATCCCATACCACGCCGTGGTCTTTTATCGTCGCTTTTGTTTCCATCAGCGCAATTACCTTGACCGCGTCCAGTACGTGGACCTTTACCAGCTGGTCCTGTTCCGTCTTTATTTGGCATATTCTCACCTCCATTCTTTCTTTATTGTTTATATTATGAATATATACCCAATAATACAATCTGTCAAGTGATAATGCTAATTTATTTACGCACTTATACTAAAAATGCCATCTCTAGCGGTATTTTTAGTATTTGCTATACTTATACATAAGTTAATTAAATAAACAAAAATTATGAAAAAACTTATATTTTCATTTATTATTACGATTTTAGTTATACCTAATATAGGTCTGGCTACAAATCCTCCCGTTGATGCTTGTGATGATAATTATCCTATACCTACTATAACAGCAGATATTAATACTAATAATATAGTATTATCTTGGGATGAAATTAACCATGGCAATTTATCAGGCTACAAAGTAGTTATTTCAAAAAATGACTCTACTCCTGTTTATCCAACTAATGGTTATCTAGCTTGGATTACAGATACTAGTAATACTTCTTATGTAGTAGATAATTCTAGCTCTTACCACAATGGAGATTTTGATTCTTATCTAGAAGAAGGTGAAGGTTACTATTTTTCTGTAACTGCTGTATATGGTTGTGGTGAAAAAGTAGCTGGTAATGTTTTAAATTTAATTTATCCTGGAGATAGCGTTAATCCAATAAGCTATCCTCTTCCAGAAATAACAGCCTCTTACGATCCTGAAGAAGGAGTTTTTGGCATATTATTAGAATGGGAAATGATTGATCACTCACAATTTAACGGTTATAAAATTGTTATATCAAAAAACGACTCAACTCCTGAATACCCAGCTAATGGTTATTTAAAATATATTACTGACCCTACTACCACAGGTTATTTAATTAATAATTCAAGAGCTTATCACAACGGAGACTTTGGTTCTTATTTAGAAGAAGGTGAAGATTACTATTTTTCTGTAACTGCTCTATATGGCTCCGAAGTCAAAGTGCCTGGCAATGTATTACATCTTACTTATCAAAAAAATGACACAGATGATGATAATCCAGATCCAAGACCACAAGTAGATCCTTTGATAGAAATGCGTAATAACGCTGAAAGATTACTAAATAGTGAATTGGGAGATATTTTAGCTGAATTACAAGAGCTTAGAGATAAGGTTAGAGAACAAGCTAATGAAATAAAATATCTTCGCTCTTTAGTAACTGATATCAATAGCGTAGCTCAATCTGTCAGAGACACTTTAAACCAATTTATCACTTATGGAGTAGATCAAAATACTGAAAAAATGGGTGCTGGTGAAAGAGCTTCCGTAATACACTCTTATAAAGCAGCTTACGGTAAATTACCAGAAAGTGAAAATGAAATAACAGACGTTATCAAGATTGCCAATGGTCGTTGGCCAAGCAAAATTAGCACATCATCTGAAAATAAAGCAAAATTAGCTTTCAAAAAAATATATTTACGTGATTCCAATATGTCTGATTCAAATGATAACGCTGCTATTACTTTAATGGCTTATGGTTTAAAACAAAAAGCTGAAAATAGAAACCTTGATAGTGAAAGAGAAGGAATTAAGACTTTCAAATATATCTATGGCTACTTACCAAATACTACTGAAGAATGGAATGTAATGCAGGCTATTACTTATTCTGGAGCTACTCGATAATCGAAAATAACAAGCAACAAAAAAACCGCCCGAATAGGCGGTTTTTTAATTTATAAGTTTGAAAGAGAATTAAACTCTTTTAACTTGAGTAGCAGCTGGTCCCTTTGGAGTGTCAGACAATTCAAAGCTAACAGCGTCACCTTCTCTAAGTTCTTCAAAACTTGTGTCAACTAACTCATTGGCGTGAAAGAAAAGATCTTTATCACCTTCTTCTGGACTAATAAATCCAAAATTTTTGTCAGTTAATTTTTTTATTGTTCCGTTCATGTGTGTAGAAATAAAAAACGAATTAATCATAGTAACTTCGAAATTCGACTTCATTTCTACTCTTACTATACTGTGAACAATTAATAATAATTGCTCGACAGTATATTAACACTAATTCATATAAATGTCAAGGCACTATAGCCATATTCAAAAAAACAAAAAAAGAACCTTGTTTATACAAGATTCGCTTTTGGTGACCCCACGGAGAATCGAACTCCGGTTGCTAGGATGAAAACCTAGTGTCCTAACCACTAGACGATGGGGCCTTAAAAATAAATGTCCAACACCCTGAGCGAAGCCGAACGGGTGGGGCCAAATAATAGAACGTAAATATAATAGCTAAAAATAAAGAAAAAGTCAATACCTAAATAACACTATTTTCTATATTTTTTAACAAAGCCTTTCTTATCATTATAGGCCATAAACTTACTATGATGGTCAGGTGCTATAAATTCTGAGTCTTTAGCATGTTTTATGCCACACCAATATAATTCTGTCTGAGCTATAATAGCTGCAGCATAGGCAATTACACCAGTACCATAGCCACAAAAAATACAATTCAACTTTTCTCTTGGATCTAAATAATCTAATTTATGCCTATCTATTTTTATATGCTTTGATCTTTTTATATACTCTAAGTCATATAAATAAAAAACCACTTGTTGATAAATATAAAGTGTTATATCTAAAAAAACTAAAGGTACTATCATAGCCCATATAAATGGCATAGATAACATATGCCTTATTCTTTTGTTTGACTCATTTAAATATTCCATTGTTTATAATAAATTAATA
>JABHYW010000020.1 GCA_018656655.1 Candidatus Komeilibacteria bacterium
ACATGGTTGTGGAATGTGACCTTAATATAATTAGGTTACAAACACCCACTCGTTTCAAACGAGTGGGTGTTTTCTTTTTGTTTGACACTAAAATTAACATATGATAAAATTATTTTTGTAAGAAATACAATATGTTTAGAAATTTGATTATCATTATTAGCATTATTTTATTGCAGCCTATAGGCGGCCATAATTTTTAGTGTTGATATTGATAATTAAACTAAAAGCATGGATCGCCAAATATGGCGATTTTTTTGTTTTTCAATGTACATTTCATTCTAATTAGCTCAAGGAAGAGAGGTCTGTTTATGAAGGAGCCATGTCGTTTTTGTGGTATGTTAGGATGCATTGGAGCATCAAATCCTGAATGTTTGGAAAGATTAAAAGTAAAAGCTGAGAAACGTAAGATGAAAAAAGTCCCTAAAGAAGCTGTACAGCCAAAAACCATCAGGAGGTCGAGATGGAAGCGAGTATCATAACTAGCGTAGAGAAGACTAAAATCACTGATCTTACGCCTAAGCAGAGACATGATCAGCAAGTACAGATTGCTGATAGTATGAGTAAGGTTACGTGGCAGTGCCACTGCGATACTCATCCGCATAAGCATCCAAATGGATGTTGTATCTGCGCTGCCTGTTAGGAGGTACCAGATAGCTAATCCATGATTGGTTAGAACAAAAGAGCCTGCTATACGTAGCGGGCTTTTTCTTTTTTTGCAAATTCCTTAGCAATTTGACATATTTTTGATGTTGTGTATTTATTTATTCCCATTTTCATTGACTTATCTTCACAAAACAATATATATATGTTAATATAATGGGGCAAATTAATAATTAATTAACAATATTAATTGTATGGCAAAACTAACAAAGTCTCAATTGTTAAATGTCTTATCAGAAAAGACAGAAATGAGCAAAAAAGAAGTGGGTGAATTTTTAGAAACTTTCGCTAATCTAGCTTATGAGGAAGTTGTAAACAGTGGAGAATTTATCATTCCAGGAATTGGTAAATTAGTAAAGAAACATAGAGCTGCTCGTATGGGTCGTAACCCAGCTACTGGCGAATCAATTCATATTGCAGCCAAAACTGTAGTTAAATTTCGTGTAGCTAAAGCCGCTAAAGACGCAGTAGCTTAATAGATACATTAGAATTACACATAAAAAAGGACTTTCCGTAATGGATAGCCCTTTTTTGTATTGAATTGTTTTATTTATCTATTATAAACAAATATAGTATTTACGCCATTGTCTACTAATATTTTGCTATCAGCACTGCTCTCAGCTTGAGATATAGCTTGTTTAGCGCTGTGCCAGTAATTATTGACTACAAAGTATAATTTATCTACATTTGCTTTATCCATAGCTATTACAGCTTCATCTCGGCTAGCATTATTTTCTATCATTGATAAATAATTTTGATAAATATTATTAGCGCCTAGCGGCATGGAGTAATAAAAATTGTCATTATAATAGTGAGCAAAGCCATAAGTATCTATAGCAGCCACACCGATCATTTGGTTAGCCAGGACAATATAATCTTCGTTATTAGCATCTTGTTCTATCAGTTCTACTGTTTTTAAATCACTGGCTGTAACATTAAAACTTTTACTATTAGCATGTTTATCATAAATAGGATAAGAAAAATAAGTACCAAAACTTATAATTAATACGCTGATAATTAAAATAAAAATTTTTCTGAATTTGTGATTATTTTTTAAAGTGGCGTTAAATAAAAAGTATAAAGCAGTTAAAAATATTGGTAATAAGAATAATATTATTAGATAAGAAATTCTATTTATATAGTCATTCTTTTGATAGTCAATTTGTAGATTAAATGAGAGAAAAATGGTAGTTAATAAATAGTTGGCTATTAGTATTGCAGAAAAGATTATTAGTCTTTTAAAAAATAATAATTTATTTCCTCTAAATATAAAGTATAGGCCAAACAGTATTATTAGGGCATAAATCCACATTTTATTTTGTTCTAGATTATGAAACATGTCTAGTGGGAAGCTATAAGTAGATAGCCAAGTTATTCCAGGTACTTTAAATAGTGGCCATAATTTAAAATGAAAAATATCACTCCAAGCAATTCCACTTAATCGTTGGTAAATGGCAAATAAACTAGGTAGTATTATAATATTTAGAAAATAAATTAGAGGTTTAATTATTCTAGTCCATAAAATACTTTTACCTTGATTACGCCAGACAGCTAAAAGAGCAGTAAAAAGTAATAAAGGGACACCGACTAAAGGATGTATAGTAATAGTCATTACACTAATTATCAGACCAAAAAATATACTAATTCGTCTTCTATTTATTTCTGGCAAGAGAAAAATGAAAACAGCCGCTAATAAATAACTTAGGCTTTGTGGCGTGGTCATGATAGCAAAGCTAAAGCCGATAAAAGTACTCCAGATGATAGCTAAGTAGCTATTTTGCAATGTCCAGGCAAAACCATATCTGAGTCCATAAAATAGTGCTCTAGGCCAGAGTATAGCAAATAAGAATGGTAATAATATTTTATTAGCAGTAACTAGGTTGATTTGTAATATATTTTGTGTGAAAAAAGTAAGTCCGTATTGGCCAATGTAAAAAAATAAACGAGGTTGTATAGTACCTGTTTCAGCTATAGTTTTTAGAGCAGCTTGGTGTATAAAGGAATCATAACCATAACCCAAAGGATAAAGTATAATAGCTATACTAGAAATAAGTAGCCAATGTACAGAGACTAGTAATATATTTTTATATGATTTTTTATCTACTAGGCTTGCTATTAAGAATATATTACTTAATAAAAAAACCAACCAGAATTTATAACTCACTAATTCCCAAGGTGATCTAATTATTCCTACGCTAGATTTTTTAAATAAAACTATGAAAAGCAATATATTTAAAATTAAATTTGCTACTGGTAAAAAAGATCTTCTAATTTTACTAGGTTTTATATAATTTAAATTAGCATCATTAAAAAAATAATGCTTAGTACGGAAGTGATATGAGGATATTTCTATAATTAAAGGAATAGACACAAGGACAAGCAGAAATGTCCAAGTATTTATTTCGTATATATGGTAAAATAATGTGTAGACAATGGCTGTATAGGCAAATATATATATTAAACCAATTATGTTTCTCAGGCCTTTATGTATATTTTCGGCGTAGATATCAGATATTTTTTTGCTATTTAACCATAAATAAAAAACACCAAAAATTGTGCCAATAATAGAAGACTGCCACCAGTATGCATTGGCTAATATTATCAAAAGTAGTATAATCTGAGATGAAATATGTTGTTTTCTACTGAAGTTAATCATAACAAGCCTATTGTATCAGATATTTTATTAAATTTAAAGTCTTGTTAATATAAATATATGAGAATTAATAAAGATATTATTATACAATTTTTTAGGTATCTATGGATAGTAGCAGCTATAATGCTTGTTTTTTTTATAATTAGTCAATCTTTTTATACTAAACGGACATTAGAATATGATTTAGATTTTTCTCAAAGTATCAGTCAGAATATTACAGGTTGGTATCCAGAACAGCGTTTGACTAATTTATCGCTATCTTCTTTGGGTAATGCTTATGACCTTATAGCTGAGCCAGTCTACATGAAGATTTATACGCCAATTAATTTTGATAACATGAATATTACAGGCACTGTCTATCGATATAATTTTGAAGATATTAAGTTGGGATTAAAACAAACAGATGGTTCTTGGGATTATAAGTTGATTGATAGTAAAGATTTTGATTTTGATTTTGATTTAACAGAAGCGCAAATCAAAAATAATCAATTA
>JABHYW010000021.1 GCA_018656655.1 Candidatus Komeilibacteria bacterium
ACATCATCATAATGCATATATCTGTCTCCATATGCACCAAAAGCACCATGTTGCCTAGTGATTATTTTAGCACCCGCCATTTTCGCACCTTCCAATAGTGCAAAAATATGAGCACGATGAGCACCAAGAGTTATAACACAAGAAATATTGTAATCTTTAATATATTTTTCAGTTTTCTTTGCTATAATTGTTAATGGCTCAGATAACATGCCTAGATAGCCCAAGTGTGGGAATATAAAATCAATCAAATTTATACCATTAAATTTAAAAATATTCTGTTTATTAAATACTTCATATAATTCATCTTTTAGTTTTTTATTATTAATATCTGACCATTTAGCCATAAAGGAATAGTAATCTCTTACATATCTAATGCCACATCTATTTTTTAACAAATATGGAATTAATTCAATAATTAATTCAGAGGAAGATTCAATAAGTACATTTCTACCATAAGGGAATAATAATTTAATCGAAGACCACCTGCATAACTTCACAATTTTAAACCAAAACATTATTCTGCTTGGTAGAATTGACTTAATTATACCTTTAATAAACAAATTAATATTATGTTTTTTTTCATCACCTGTATTTTGGAGTTGAGCTCTATCTATACATAAACTAGAATGATTCTCCATCTCTAGATCACCCCATTTTCCACACATTAATAAAGCAATTTCTATTGAACCATCTAGGCTAAAAGCATTATTACCATCATATTCTGATAATACTCGGGCAGGAGATCCAAACCAAACAACTTTTTTTGCCTTTGTAGCAGTCAACATACCTTTTAAATATTGAAGCCTTATTTGAGTACCCCCTAAAAGTACCGCTAAACGATTGATGCTCGCTCTAAATGGGGATATATATGTATCAAGTTTTTTTAAACTACAATATGACTTAATTACTTTATCACCTATTTCAATCGTTCTTAATACATCCGCATGAATCTTTTCTTTGAGTAGTTCAGCCTTACCATCATTATCATAATCTTCCAGAGATCTAAAACTAATACCTCTTTTTTCACAAGCCTCTATTGCATGAGGTGTTAATGTACAATATTTAGTATCTAAATTCGGTGGATAGGCTTTTAAAGCTAAGTCTATTTCAAATGGTTTATGGATAAGAACAACTGTTTTCATTAGATTATGCAAAAAATATTGTATTTATATTTTTCAATCATTTAAATACTTAGTAAAATTTTCTTTATTTAATCCAGCTATTGATGGAAAGAAAAATAATATAATAGCAATATATAGTAAATATAAGATGCCAGATACAGTGACACTTGAGATTATAGTTAATTCAATTGGAGAAAACGTAATTAAATATTCAGAAAATAGTTTAGCTAATAAACCAATTGGCATAAGACATATAGCCCAAATCTGATGTGTCCAGTCAAAAGATATTTTTATATACCTTGCAACAAAAAAGGCTGATATATTTACTCCTATTATCTGGCAACATAACATTTTGAGTGCCATTCCTGTCGCTCCTAACTGAAATCCCGGGATAATCAATGACTTAGGTGCCAGTACAATATATGCCATTAAAATACTTATTAACATAAAAAATATTCCAATATAACTATGAGCTTTAGTCTTTCCAATTGCCAGTAACATAGTTCCCGTAATTTGCCCCATAGATTGATGTACAGGATAAAAAAACATTAAGCTTAATGGCAGCCATGCATCAAGATATGCAGAACCAAGAAACAAATCAATTATTTTGCTACTATACGGTATTACAAATGAGCTTATAATCACACCCCAAAAAAAAAGACCTCTACTAACCTGGTAATATAATAATTGTACTCTTTTTATATTCTTATTAGCATAAGCTTCAGAAATTTCTTTCCAAAAAACCTGTAGAATAGACGTTGTAGCAATTAATACAAGGGCAGAAAACCTATAGCCTATAGCATAAAAGCCTTGTTGTATTGATCCACCAAAGTGCTGCAATAACCAATAATCTACAAAAGTATAAAAAAAACCAATAATAGTAAAATAGATTAATGGGTAACAAAATTCATTGAATTCTTTAAACACATTTTTGAGACTCTTTCTTTCTACATCTGAGTATTTTCCGATATTAATAAGCCTTATAGTATAGAGAATAGAAAATAAAAAGTATAGAATAGCATTTAAAGCAAAAATCAATTTTAGACTCATAATATGAAATGCGACTAGAACTAATATCCCTATTAAATAGAAAATAGCTAATAATAGGTTTCGAATCTGAACACGTACTGTATCCCGTATTGACTCACCAATCTGACTACTAAATTGCCAAATTTTTCTCATAGAAAAACTTGCAATCAGAGCCCATAAAATAAG
>JABHYW010000022.1 GCA_018656655.1 Candidatus Komeilibacteria bacterium
AAAAGAAAACCGTTGCAACCATAAATGGCTACAACGGTATATACCTGATGCTAACTAGCAGATGGCTCAGTTTGATTACGAACCCTCTCGCGCTCCTCAATACACTGAGTGTGATACTCTTTGTTTAGACGATCGAACTCGCGTAAACTGATAGCAGTCCGATGATCTTCGGGTTGCAAACTGCAGAGCTTATACCAAGGATTAAATAATCCCCCCGGATTATGCGTTATGATTTGCCCATCACAATTGTCATGCGGACAATCATCTCCAAATTTGAGATCTTTCCAATTAGGTTCTGACATAACATCTCCTTCTAGTGTTTTGAGAAATTAAACTCTCTACAATGAACAATCAGAATAATTCTGAACTGAGCTACTATAAACAAAAAACAGGTTTTTGTCAAACCTGTTCATCGAGTGCTTTATTTACCAAAGCGTCTGCTTCTTTATTATATTCTCGCCGTACATGAGCAAAACTAATTTTTTTAAATTTGAGACTCAAATTCCAAGTCTTAACAAATATTTTAGCTAACTCTTTATTTTTTACTTTATATTCTTTATTAAGTTGTTTCACCACTAACTCACTATCTAAATAACATTCTAATTCTTTAATATTGTTTTTGATAGCTAATTTTAATCCATGCTCCAAGGCTTGATATTCAGCTTGGTTATTAGTAGTTTCGCCTATATATTTAGAAAAATCAGCAATTTTATTATCACCATCATAAAAAACCCCTCCAATAGCCGCTGGCCCAGGATTACCTCTAGCTCCTCCATCTGTAAAAAGCCGCGCACTGAGCGGAGTCGTAGTGTTAACCATTGTTTTTAATATCTTTAATAATCAATTGTATCTCTCGATTACCATTCCATTGATTGATACTCAAATTATATACTATATCAATTTTATCTCCCAGCTCTAATGACATTTTACCCATACCAAAAGCAATTGCTCCTTTTTTCTTATTACCCTTTGAAACTTCTAGTTTAAGATGTTTTCCATCGTTACCAACCTGTCTAAGACTAGTTACAGATAAACCTGTAGACATAAATAATGGTTCAGGGTTTTTTTGACCATAGGGACGAAATTTTTCTAACAAATCAACTAAATCCCAAGATATATCCTCAAAGTCTATGCCTAATTCTACTTCTAGCTTGCTTATAAATTGTACATCTTTAAGTTTATTAGCTGCATTTTCTTTCATTACCTTTATAAACTCTTCCTGTTTAGCTGGATCCATAGAAAAACCACAAGCTTGAGGGTGTCCACCATATTTAATAAGTAATTCTTCATTATCTTGCAAAGCTTCAATAATATTAAATTCCGGAACACTTCTCCCAGAACCAACTATATTTTCATCAACTTTTGTCATTACAAAAACCGGTCTTGAATGTTCACGAGCCAACCTTCCAGCTACCAAGCCAGTTAAACCACTAGACCAGTCTGGATTATAAAAAGTTAATAATGAATCATCTTCATTTATTTTTTGAGCCTTAGCTTCACGCACAATGCGTTCGGTTAATTTTTGTCTATCTAAATTTGACTGATTAAGATCTTTAGCGAGCTGAATAGCTTTGTCCTCATCTTCTTCAATCATTAAATAATAAGCTAAGTTGGCATGATCCATACGTCCAGCAGCATTAATTCTTGGCGCCAAAGAAAAACCAATTGATCTAGTATCAATTTTACTAACATCTAAGTTAGCAATTTCTATTAACTTCTTCATACCTAAACGCTGTGTCTTTTTCAAGACCAACATTCCATATTTAACTAAAGTTCTATTTTCACCCAATAACGGAACCATATCAGCTACAGTAGCTAAAGCTACCATATCTAATAACCATTTTTCATTAATTTCTTTTTCCTTAGCAGATAAATCATTTTTAGCATGAGACAATAAAGCTTGAGCTAATTTAAAAGCTACACCTCCGCCAGCTAAAAATTTAAATGGATATTTTTCATCTACCTGCGGATGGATAATAGCCAAGGCCTTTGGTAATTTTTCAGGAACAGTATGATGATCTGTAATAATAACATCCAAGCCTTTTTCATTAGCTATATCTACTTCTTCATAATTACTAATTCCACAATCACAAGTAATAACTACTTTGCTCTTCTTAGCTAATTCTTCTACGGCTTTTTTATTAAGTCCGTAACCCTCTTTGGCACGATGAGGTAAGTATACTTCTACATTAGCTTTCAAATTTTTAAGCACTGACCGTAATATAACCGCTGAAGAAACTCCATCGGCATCATAATCACCATAAACGGTAATGAGCTCTTTATTTTTTATAGCTTTATATATCCTCTGACAAGCCTTTTCCATATCTTTAAAAAGATGTGGATCATGAACATCCTTACTATAATCCGGACTTAAAAACTCATCAATCTCTTTTTGAGTTTTAAGATTACGATTATATAATAATTGAACTACAATAGGATGTAATTCTGGAAACTTGTCTATAAATTCTTTACTAGGCTTTTGAGGTAATTTCCAAATATATGACATAAAATAAAATCACGTAAATAAACGTGATAATATTGTATCAGTAATTGATATCTTTTACCAATTTATTCTACTTTATCTTAACAACTTTAATCTTACGAACTTTCTTAGGGCTAGTTTTTTCAACTAGTTTTTCTTTTGTTCTAATTTCTTTGACCGGCTCGGCTTTTATTTCTGGTTTAGTGACTTTAGCTGGTTTTATTTTTTTTGGTTTAAAATGTTTCAATTCTTGTTTTAAAAACCACAAAGCAAAAGCCAACATAAATAAGCCAACTAAAGTTAGTAAGAAAAATGGATTATCAAAATTAAAAAATGAAGATTCTGCTCTATTAGTTTCTTGATATTCATTAACAATAGCCCCGACCTCTTGATTGAGTTCGTTTAATCTATTTTCCGTATCTACTAAATTATTTAGAATTGGATCATCTAACTGGACTAATTTTTTTATTTGCTCAGACATTTTATTGTTTTGTTTGCAATATTAATTGATTCTCCCTCGGGGGCTAATAATACTTTTGTACCCTTTGGTTTTTGCAGGCCTTTCATTATCATAGACCTAATTGTATTATTGACTGCTACTGGACCAATGAAAACAATAGCATCTAATTTCTTACTCATAGCTAAATAAGAAGCAATATAACGACGAATATCATATATATAAATATCCAAAGCTAATTTAGCTACTTTCTTCTGTTCTTTGCTAAATTTTAAACTAGATTTATAGCCTTTAACTTTATAACCACTAGCTAATAATATATTTCTAAGATCAGACATGCCGGCCAATCCTAATAATCCAGCTTGTTTATTTAATAAAGTATTAATTTTTGACAAAGGCATTTTTAGCTCAGAGGCTAAATACAACACTACGCTAGGTGGTAAATCTCCACTACGAGTTGACATAGTCAAGCCCTCATTTGGTGAAAACCCCATGCTAGTATCTTTAACTTGCCCATCTAAATACCAAGTAATGCTGCCGCCAGAACCAAGATGGCAAGTTATTAACTTTAGTTTATTTATTTTTTTATTTAATAACTTAGCTGTATAATTTGTAGCTGCTTCATGACTAAGACCATGAAAACCATATTTTCTAATATGATGCTTTTTATAAAAAGATATTGGCAAAGAATAAAGATAAGCCTCTGGTTTAAGACCACTATGCCATGATGTATCAAAAGAAACTGACATTTTAACTCGTGGCCATGTTTGCCTAACTAATTTCATCAACTCCAAAGTAATAGGGTTATGCAATGGAGCTAATTTATTATATTTAGCAATTTTCTTTAGAAAAGAATTATTTATTTTAACAGTGTCTGTAAATTCCTCACCGCCATGGACCATTCTAAAACCAATATATCTAATATCATAATCTTTAAGTAAATCTAGAATATAAATCCACCAATTTTTTAAATTATAACCACTTTGATAATTTATAGTTTCCTGCCTCGCGACAAGGCGGGTCTTTTTGTATTTCAAAACACTTATTTCGCCATGAAGAGAAATAGAGCCATCTAAAATTTGTTTACCCAATCTTTTCCCAACTTCAAAAACAGTAAATTTTAAACTACTACTTCCGCCATTTAAAACTAATAAATGTTTTTTCATATATCTAAATCGATTATACTACAAGCCAGTAAACCAGCTGCATTGGCTTCATCAGTATCTAAATGAATTCTAGTTGTATAATTACCAACTCTAGCTGTTATTTCCCTAATCTCCATGGCTCTCGGACCTTTAACAATAGCTGTTACTTTTTGATTATTTTTAATGTTCCATTTCTTAGCATCTTCACGAGAGATATGTAGATGCCTCTTGGCTATTATCACTCCTGTGGTTAATTTTAAACTACCTTTTGGACCTTTTAGAGTTAGACCGCCTGGAGTGCCTTTAAGATCCCCTGACACACGAAAGACTGGTTTAACTCCTAAATTTCTAGCATCTGTTAAAGCTAACTCTACTTGCGTTTGTTTTCTAACAGGACCAACTATACGCATCATGAATTTTCCTTTTTCGCCAATAACTTCTATTCTTTCTTCTGCGGCAAATTCACCTGGTTGAGATAATTCTTTAATTGGTTTTAATTCATAATTTTTACCAAAAAGTTTATCTAGATGTGCTCTAGAAATATGTAAATGTCTGGCTGAAATTTCTGCTTTTACTTTTTTCATACTATAAATTATATTTTTTCAAATCTCTGGCAGTCAATAATCCTTCTTGCGCACCAATTTTCATAATTACGGAATTACTATTCAAAATAGCTAACTTAAGTGCTTTTTCTAAATCCCAATTATATTTTATAAGCCCAGCTGTAAGTCCTGAACCAAATGAATCTCCAGCCCCAGTAGTATTAATACCTTTTCTTTTCAAGGCTGCTTTAAAGTATATCTTTTGTCCATCATAAAGATAAGCTCCCTTGTGACCGTCAGTAATAACTGTTAACTTTTGGCCATAATTATGCAAAACTTTTAACAAAGCGTTAATATTATTTTTAGTAGCTTTGCCTTTAACACTCATTACTAATTCCAGTGCTTCATCACGATTAACATCAAAGACAGCAGTATTTTTCATATACTTAGCTAATCCTTTAAGGCCTAATTTTAATTGATCAGTGCCTGGATTCCAAACAATCTGAATACTCTTTTTTTGACAATGATTAAAAAGATTATTTAGACCTGGCTTAAAATTACCTGACAGAGAGGTAAGATAAACCCAGTTGGTATTAATTTTTTTAACTACTGACTGACTAAGTTCAATTTTATTATTAGCACCCCGATAAGCAAAAATAACATGCTCTTTAAATTTACCAACATTAATTATAGAAGAAGTACCCGTTTTTATATTTTTTTGAATTTGAATTAATTTGCTAGCCACTTTTCTAGACTTTAAATAAGCCAACATTTCTTTAGCAACCAAATCATCGCCAATAGATAAAATGGCTTGAGTTCTTATTCCTAAAGAGGCTAAAGATACAGCCGCGTTCATACCGCCACCACCAAAAACAAAATGCACATCTTTACTATAAAGCTTAGCTCCATATTCAAAGCCAATTAATTTTTGACGGAGTAAATCAGCCTTATTATCAATAATTACCATATCATCTGTATAAAACATAATGTCGCGGGTTGCCCCGCCTATGGTAGTAATTTTATTTTTCAACATTTTTTTACTTTAAATATAACGATTATATTCTTTAATTCTATCAACAATTAATTTCATAATATAAAGAAAAGTGGTAAACATGCCAGCTACAAAAATCATTTGACCTTTGAAACCAACATCAAAAATGGCCAACTGCTGGACTATACTTACACCCACCAAAATTCCTAATAGGATAGTCGCTAAAAAAAGAAGCATAACTAAAGTGAAAATTAATTCGACAACTTTATGTAAAGACATAAACATTACGTTTAATTATTTGATTATATTATAACAAAAATAGTCACAATTAGCGAGGAGATATTTACAAAAGTCTCTAATCTCTATTTTTAATAATATGATATCCAGCTACTGCCATAGCTACTCCGACATTCAAAGATTCTTTAATACCATTCATGGGCAAAGAAATTGTAGTATCTACTTGTTTAAGCATAACTTCAGAAACACCTCGCACTTCATTACCTAATAAAAGTGCCAGAGGGAATTTTGGCTTGAAATCTAAATAATTTATAGCTTGATCACTGGTTTCTAAAGCTATAATTTTAATACCATCTTTTTTTAATTTCTTTATTAGATAAGAAAGACTTTTATAATGTTGCCACTCTACAGATTCTTCAGCTCCCAGAGCCACTTTAGATATTTCTTTTCTAGGAGGCTGCCCACTGTAGCCAGTCAAAAACAGCCGATCTACTCCCAG
Organism: Candidatus Komeilibacteria bacterium; assembly: GCA_018656655.1. Lineage (GTDB taxonomy): Bacteria > Patescibacteriota > Patescibacteriia > UBA1558 > GWA2-36-10 > XYD1-37-29. The sequence goes on from JABHYW010000022.1 coordinate 6,354, forward strand.
AGCATCAGCTGTCCTAAACATAGTACCTATATTATATAGACTACGTATGTTATGAGCTATTATATAAAATTTATTATTCGTTGTCATGAAAAACTTCTTCTTTTTTCTCTCTCATAAAACCAAGCCAATCTTCAAAAGCAGCTACAAATAATTTGAATGGTGCTTCAATTATATAATCCATAATAAAAGCGAAAAGATTAATACTCTTAAATTTAGTAGACATCCAACGCCCAGCAGATACAACTGGTAAAGCAAAGAAGTTTATAAAAAACGATAAAACACCTTCCTTTTTCTTTTCCACTCTTAATTCTTTGGCAGTAGCTCTGATACGAATAGCAAAAAAACTAACAGCTGTTAAAAAGAATAAAAATATTGCGCCACTTAACAGGTTGAAATCTAAACGTCTTAAAAAATATATTACAGCTCCAAAAACCACAATATAAAGCACGGTATACATAAAATGGTAAAAAACCTGATAGCCCATGTTTTTATTATATTTAGTTTTGAGCTGACATAGAATAGATTGCTCGGGCTTGTTATAAATTACATTATGTAAACTTTCTAAAATCAAATCTGTATTTTTTTTGCTAAGTGGTTTGATAGTTAAGGTTACTAAAAACATCAAAACTACTGGGAATAATATATTGATACCTAAATTTACATAATTTACATGTTGAAGCACATACATTTCATATGGAAACTCAAATAATAAAGCAATCAATGATTTAGTAATAAAAATATAAACAATAGCTCTCACTGAAGCTCTAGAAATTCTATTTCTAATGCTCTTATATTTTTTATTAATTAAAATCTTAGCCTCAGACTCTAACATGTCAGGATTAGCTAAAAGTTCATTAATATTACTGCCATGAGTTAAAATCAATTCATGTAAAATTTTAAAAGTAACTACTGGTTCCTTAATAGATTTTAATATCCTACGTTGATATGGATGCCTGAGATGATGCTGAATATTCCTATAAATCTCTGGTAAATGACTAGCCATAACTTTAATAGTATCTGAATCAGCTTTAAGCCATTTGTCATAGAAAAAATTTAAAAGATGAAAAGAAATAATAGTATCATCTGATTTTACAATAGACCTATGAATAGCAATATAAAGTTGAAGATTTTTTTCTCTAATACTAAGGTCATCATCACCCTTAAGTTTAATTCGGGGCTTGGTAATCTGATACATAGCCTCAATAACTGCATCACCAATATCTTCAGGGTTAAGTAATACATCTATTTCGCAAGCTTCAACGGCGATTAACCAATCAAAATACTCTTTAACCTCATCGCCATGATACATATCATTCATCAACAAAAAAAGATCATTATATTTTTCAATAATTTTCTCTATTTCTTGAATTCTATATTCAGGAATTGTTTTGTTTGGTAAATAACGAGAACGCACTAAATCTTCTACTAAAGCTCCGGCTATATTTGGCTTAAGCATTTCCATAATGAAACGTCGTTTTATATTTCTTTCAATAGCAAAACGACGAAGTAAATGGACTTCTTTAAAGTCAACGGTATTTCTCAATTTCTCATAAAGAGCTGAAAAATGACTAGCAATTTCCTCAACTTCTATAAGGTTTTCTTCTTGAGCTAAATGCTCTTTTTGCTTATAAATCTGTTCTAATTTCTTATAAAGCAGAACAATTTCTTGCGATATTTTCATAGCTAAAATATACCATAATTAATCTTTCTTTTCAATGATTAACAGACATTTATCTTTTAAGATTTTTCTGTTATAATTCCAACAATTAATATAAAAATATGTTATTAATCTACATTATTATTGCCACTTTAGCAGTTAGCCTACTTTCTTTAATAGGTCTAGCCCTCTTTTTCAAAAAAAGATATTCTCAAAAAATTATGGAAGCTACAATTTCTCTGGCAGCTGCTGTACTTCTAGGAAATGTATTTTTTCATATGCTACCTGAAATAGTACACGAATCTCATCATTTAGGACTTGATTTTCATACTATATCTATTTGGATGCTAGGCTCTATTATATTTTTATTTTTTACTGAAAAATATTTACATTGGCATAATTGTCATCATCACCAAGATCATAGTAATGATAATCATGAACATCATGAAAAATGTGTTCATCCAATGGGTGTTAATATATTAATTGGTGATGGTTTACACAATCTAATAGATGGTATGGCCATTGCTGCATCTTTTATGTTAGATGTTCAGCTTGGTATTTTAGCTACTATAGCTATTGCCTTACATGAAATACCTCAAGAAGTTGGTGATTTTAGTTTATTACTTTACGCTGGTTATACCAAAACCAAAGCTCTTTTATGGAATTTAGCCTCTGCTTTAACAGCTGTATTGGGTGGTGTTATTACTTATTTTTATGCTCAATCTGGAGACACTCAATTAATACTAACTTCTATTGCCGCTGGTAGTTTCTTATACATTGCCATGAGTGACATCATGCCCCATCTTCATAATAATAAAAATAAACATTACAAAATACAGGTTTTGTGGTTTGTTATAGGAATTATTTTAATATATTCTGTTAATGAATTTATGAGTTTTGGACATACTCACGGCTAAGGGCTTGACAAAATAAATACTTTGTGATAACATCAAAATGTTTTACAATAATATCATTCAATGAAGCTTTGAAGAACTGTCTGTATTTGGACGCTTGGACAGTTTGGAGCTAGTAGCGTAACCGGCATTGTGTAATAAAACTCAACAAATGAGCTTAATTTACAAAAATGCCTGAATGGGTATTTTTTTGTAACTTGAGTTCTTTTTACAATATAGAATTGAAAGATGAAGTGAAGAAAGATTGCCTGTATTTGGACGCTTGTGCCCGGAATACACCGAGGCCGAGGGCAATTTGGAGCTAGTAGCGTAACCGGCATTTCAGCTGTGTTATAATTAGTAAAACGCTTTTTCTGAAGCGTTTTTGTGTTACCCAACAAGGAGGTGCCTATAATGGCCCGCGTATTTATTTTCGACAACGATCCAAACACAGCTATGACTATAGCTTTTGCTTTGGAATCCCAAGGACATGAAGTTCTAACAAACATTGATACTGACGAAGCTGGCGATTACCACACAAATCTGGATACATCTAAGGTCATCCGCAAGATGTTGAAATGGGAACCAACGCCTGATGTCATTATCATCGAATGTTTGGATGTAGATAGCGAAAAATTCCTAGAAATTTTAGCTACGACTAACGTTCAAAAAGTGACTGTTATAGCTATGACTCATCGTTATCCCAATAATACGAAGCTTCAACGCTTAATGAAGGATTATGGTGTTTCATGCATGGAGAAACCTCTAAATATTGCTAAATTTGTGGAATCCGTTGAAGAACTACAAAGTGCTTAGTTAAGCCATCAATTCTATGACACTCAATTGAAGACTCGTCACTGTATCTGCATACGAGTCTTCTTTCTAAAAAACAAATACTTTCAAATAGATTTGTAAAAATACACTTAAAATGCTATATTATTTAAGTGAGGCAATGAACTATGATTTATATTTGGACGCTTTAATCATAGCGAGCTAATAGCGTAACCGGCACAGAATACAGATTTTAGCTTTTAAGCCTCATAATTATGAGTTTTTTGTTATAAATATTGACAAAATTACTTGTAAATGCTTAAATATATAGTTATATTTTAATATAAAAATGGTTCCTTACAATATAAACTTCATCAAATAACGGCTAAATAGCTTACTTTCACTACTCTACTAATCATCAGAAAGGAGATTAGAAATGAGATTTTCACTTACGCTAATTCTCGTGTTGATATTACTATCTGGTTGTGCTTATACACCACAGTCTAGAATATCAATGAATACTATCCCTGATGGTGTTCAAGTCAAAGAAATTAATGGCAAACAATACGTTTGCTACAATGAAACAGATGGCACATTCAAATGTGTTGAACTTGAACAATTCGTCAAAAAACTCCAAGGAAATACTGGGGCTAATGCTTCAGAAAGGAGTTTTAATTCATTCGGAAATGGACGGCTCCAAAAACCTAACGAAAGGTAAAGCACTATGCGTATTCACGCTATCTTTATAGCAATCTACCTATTAGTATTCAACACTCCCAATCTTTCTGCTGATGAAACTCAAAATCGTATCCTTTACCAGGATATTGAAAAAGATATCACTTTTGTAGAATACCAAAATCCAACGACAAAAAGTCCTTGGTTTTACCCTCCTGACAATGTTAAGAGTGTTATCAAAAAGTATTCTAAAGAAGCTCATATGTCAGCCGAAGAAACTGAAAAAATTATGAGAACCGCTCCTCGCTTTCAGTTACTATTACACATGGCCGAATATAGTGAAATGGCAGTCTATCGCATAGGCATAAATATGCCTAACGACACAAGTCTGCGATTTATACCAAAAGCACTAAAGCTAACGATATTAGATCTGTATGGTCAAATAATTGAAATTCAAGAATTCTCTATTATTTTTCCTATTAGACTAAGTCCAATGGATCGATGGCATGAAAATATGTTTCAGCAAGTAAAATTGACACCGCAATATTCACATGGCAGACCTTCGGGATCTCCGATTCTCTGTTTTGTGCTTTTGCCAAAGGAATATTTTGGTTGCCATGTCTTGAAAGTGACATTTACTGATCAACCTACGTGATCTATAATAATCACTTTAATACTGAAACTACAGAAAGGAGATGTTGTATTGGACAGTAAGTAGATCTATTTAACCCCACTTAAGTACTGGAGGTACCCAAGTGAAAAAAATGACCCTGGCCACAATGGCCATCGCTATCCTGTTGGTGAGTGCTGTACCAATTATCACTACTATGGATAATGCACAAGCACTGGCATTAGCACCAGAGTCTTGCATGTTTGCCGAAGAATTCGGCTGGAGCAGACCTGGTCTAAACAGGCAATGTTCGTTCGATTTGATGAATGAAAACTGCTGTGATCCTCTCGGGGATCCCTGGTATTAATCCTAAAAAAGGATAGTACCAAAAGTAGTTTGTTGTGAACCCGTTCTAAGTAATTAGAGCGGGTTTTTCTTTATAAAATAAAAAGCCGCTTCAAAATACCGAAGTATCCAAAGCGGCTCTAATTATCATTGTGTAGAAACTATTCTACACAAAATAACTTGTCCTAAATCTTCTTCTATCCAGCTATCTGGATTTTCACTAAAAAAACCACGTCTTTCAGCATCCATACGACCTTTTACAATGGCTACTAGACCATCTCCTAAGAAGTAAACATCGTCCCTAAGTCCATTGCCAGGATAGATCAAGGAAGTTGTTCGAATATAGTGACCATCGGATGTAAAAACATCGTAAGTGCGATAAGCATCGCCACGATCACTATAACTATGACGTATCCATAAGTGACCTTGATCATCTATCCGTAAACCCGATATGATTGCCGCGTAAGGAGCGGGATACATATATCTTCCGGACAACAAATAAGTGTCGTACAACTCTTCATCCCAAGATCTAAGATAAGACTTAAACTCTTTAGTAACTACCCGTTTCAAGTGCCCGTCCTGATCATAGACCTCAATACGATATTGATCACGATTGGGAACTACGTACAAAAGACCATCACTTGATACATCAGATAAAAACTTTGAGTAATAATACTCCTGATCCTCTTCGTTAGGAATTTCTGAAGAAAAATCAGTTTTCTGAGAAAAAAGGCGTAAGTGTTCAACAGCTTCTACTCCATAGTTTCCTTCTTGAAGCTTAAATATTGAAAGAGCTCGATCTCCCCAACTTTCATGCATTGCTTCATTAAAAACAATCAGCTGTTTATAGCTATATTCAATTGCCATAACCATAAAACTAGTCTGATTATTCACATCCTGATTGACAAAATAAATACTTGAACGAGCATTATCAGCCAAATCAGTGACAATTATTCGAGCAGGCCTGCCTTTTACTAAGCCAAACAAACCAGGCTCTAATAACAAGATATTATTTGGGTGATTGCAACTTCCAGCCGCTTCACCAGAAATATCATGCACTTTGACCAATGCACCATCGATAGTGTATTGATGAACTTCTGACAAACTGGTGTCTAGAATATAAATCTGATCTCTGTCCCTAATAACAGAAGAAACATATTTAAAGATTACATCATCTTCATTCTCTCCACCAATAGACCATAACTCCTCAAGAATCAAATCATTATTATTATGATTAGACACATCACTATTAGTAACATAAATCACATCATCGTGAATTTCTTTTTGGCCAGCTTGAACTTGAAACATTGCCCCCATAACTATTATTAGGGCAAAAAAAGCTATCCTCATGAATTTCTTCATGACTCACTTCCTTTCTTAATAAAAAAAGATTAAAAACTTATCTGTTAATGTACTGAAACACTACATTCTACTATAATAACTAATTTTTGTCAATGTTTAATAATTGACAATTTGTCCAAAATATACTAATATATTACTGTTTTATAAATATTCGGAGATTCCTCCTTCGCATAAAGCTACGGTGAACAGGCGTCTAATGGTAGAACAAAAACAAAATATTATCAAAAAACGTTCGGAGATCGTCTAATGGTAGGACACCTGGTTTTGGTCCAGGCAATCGGGGTTCGATCCCCTGTCTCCGAGCCATGAACCAGTCACTCACTGCGTTCATTCCGATTCATGGCTATGCCCATAGTTGGACGAATAAAATAGAGTGAGTAATTGGTTCATGTAGTGAACTCGAACATAGTGAGTAGTTTACTACAATGTAAGAATTAAGAAGAAAAGTGATATGCAATTCTATTTTGTTTATATCCTCTTAAGCTTACGCGATAAGAGGTTTTATATTGGTCAAACAAATAATTTGGAACGTAGATTGTCTGAACATAATCAAGGTAAAAATATATCAACCTTTGTAAGACGACCCTTAGAATTAATTTTCTATGAAGCCTATCTTAATAAAAAAGACGCATTGAGAAGAGAAAAATATTTTAAAACGACCAAAGGTAAAACTACTTTAAAACAGATGTTAAAAGAATATTTACTTGCATAAGATGCTGGGCAATAGCGCAGCGCTCCGAGCCAAGAAAAAAACAACTTCCTTACGAAGCTGTTTTTTGTTTATTTAAATATTTTATTTCAAAGTCGCTTTTATAAAGTCTAGAAATAATGGATGTGGTCTAAGTGGTCGAGATTTAAATTCTGGATGAAATTGACTAGCTACAAAATATGGATGATCTTTTAATTCTATAATTTCTACTAACTTTTTATCTGGGGAAAGTCCAGCAAATACCATACCAGCTTGTTCTAATTGTTCTCGATAAGCCATATTAAACTCATATCTATGCCTATGACGTTCGGAAATCTTTAAAGCTCCATAAGCCTTAAAAGATAAAGATTTTTTATCTAATACACAAGGATAAGCTCCCAAGCGAAGTGTGCCACCCTTATCCTCATCCTTATGATGACCTGGTAAAATATGAATAACTGGATTTGGAGTTTTAATATTAAATTCTGTAGAATCTACTTCCTCGGTTCCTAAAACATGACGAGCAAATTCAATGGTAGCTACTTGCATACCCAAGCAAAGACCTAAATATGGTTTTTTATGCTCTCTGGCATATTTCGCAGCTATAATTTTACCTTCTACTCCTCTACTACCAAAACCTCCTGGCACTACAATGCCAGCAGCTTTTTTTAATTTAGCTAATTCTTTTTTATCGCCTTTTTCTAATTTACCAGAATGTATCCAAATAAGATTAAGCTTTGCTCCGTTATGGTAACAAGCGGATTTAAGAGCCTCTACTATAGAAATATAAGCATCAATGTTTTCATTATATTTTCCAACTAAAGCAATTGGTAATTTCTTTTTGGCAGTTTTTATTTTTTTAATTAAAGACTCCCATTCACTTAAATTAACTTTTTTCTTTGGCAGTTTTAATTTATCAAAAATAATATCTGAAATGTGACTGTTCTTTTCAAATAAAATAGGTACTTCATAAATACTAGCGACTGTTAAAGCCGGAATGACAGCCTTAGGATCAACATCGGCAAACATAGCAATCTTATCAAGTTCATCCTGGCCAATTTTAAGATCAGACCTGGCTAGTATTATATCTGGCTGAATTCCACGTCTATGTAACTCTCTAACAGACATTTGAGTTGGTTTTGTTTTAAGCTCTCTAGAAGCACTCAAATATGGTAATAGAGTCAAATGTACAAACATTACATTCTCGTCTCCCATCTCATGATGAAATTGCCTTAAGGCCTCCAAGAATGGTTCTCCTTCCATATCACCAACCGTACCACCTATTTCTATTAATAAAAAATCAGCCTTAGTCTCTTCAGCAGCATGACGTATATAATCTTTAATCTCATTAGTAATATGAGGTACTATTTGAATAGTTTTACCAAGATAAGCACCACTTCTTTCTCCTTTTAATACTTTGTCATAAACTCTACCAGTGGTTAGGTTTGATAACTTAGAAAGATTAATATCAATAAATCTCTCATAATGCCCCAAATCAAGATCTGTTTCTGTACCATCATCTGTCACAAAGACCTCGCCATGTTGATAAGGGCTCATAGTGCCTGGATCTATATTTAAATATGGATCTAATTTACTTGTAAAAACAGAAAAACCGGCTGATTTTAATATTGCTCCGATAGATGCAGAGGCTATTCCTTTACCTAATCCTGAGCATACACCACCAGTTATAAAAATGTACTTTGTATTTTTCATAAATTAAAATAAGCTAAATATAACTAAAAATATTATAACAAACTTTTTTAAAGATTACTACTAAACTTAACTTTACTATTTATTATTGAACTCGCCTTTTTTTATACGCTCTAAAAGACCTTTTAACTTATCCTTAATTCCAAGCTCTGCATCAACATCACCAAGAGAATCTATTTCTTCATATATCTTTGCTGCTTCTTCATAATTTTCATTAGATTCAGCTTCTTCAGCTTTTTTCTTCAAATCTTTAGCAACTAAAATCATCATTTCTTCCTCCTTACTTGTTTCACCAGCTTTTCTATAAGCTAATCTAGCCTTTACGCTATCTTGATTTACTTCTTCTTGATTAATTCCTTCTAATTTCCACATTTCCTTAGCCTTTTCTTCATCATCAGCTTTTTCATAAGCATCAGCTGCTTTATCATAATGCATTTCACTAGCATTAGTCTCTGCTATTCTTATCCATAAATCTTGTGCCTCAGATGCTTCACCTTTTGCATCATGTATTCTAGCTTTCTGGCTTAAATCAATAATCATTTTATCTAATCTATCAATTAAGTTCTCTGGAGAACCACCAGCTTTTTCATAATATATTGTTGCTTTAGTTAATAATTCTTTTATTTCATCTGTATCTAACTCAGCTCCTGATGACCTACCCATACTTTTTCTTGTTTTTACTCTTGCTATTTGATCGTCAGCTTTAGCTACTAAAACATCACCAGCTTGTCTATGTTGTCCTATTTCATCAAATACTTCTGCTGCTCTATTCCACCATAAATTTCCTTGATTATTTATAACCCAATAAGCTCCTTTTTGCCACATTTCTTTAGCTGCTTCTTCATCACCAAGTTTTTCATAAGCTATGGCTGCAGTCCACTGATCTTTTCTTCCTTTAGCTTTATATTTTTCAGCTTGTTTCAACCACATTTCTTTAGCCGCCTCTTCATTGCAGGCTTCTTCATAAGCTTCAGCTGCTAATGAATAACTTTCTCCCTCTTTTTTAAAGTCATCGGCTTTTTTACTATAAAGTTCATTAGCTTTTTCATCTTCACCAAGTTTTCTATGAATATTAGCTCTCCTAGAATCATTTTCATCTAAATTATCTAATTCTTTTTGCCACATTTCTTGAGATTTATTTGCATAAAAAGAAGTATCATTAGCATCAGAATTTACATTTGCTCCAATAATATATTCTTGTGATATATTTTTTTCTTTTTCATCTAAATTATCATTTTGATTATTAAATTTTTCTTTATTCATATTATTTATTCTGGTTTAATATTGATAAAAAAGCTAATTAATTGATTATTGGGTAGTCGTAAAAACACATTATGCTTTCCCAATTCTTTAAGCAGCTTTGGTTTTACAAACCAATTATCGTGAATCTCTAATTTAAATTTATTTTTAACTTCTACTATTATATCATTAGTTGAGATTCCTTTAAA